>JBOHPM010000012.1:0-18678 GCA_050731715.1 Candidatus Rokuibacteriota bacterium | reverse complement strand
GTCCGCGCTCAGGCCGGGATGTGAGCCCCCCGCGGAGCCTGGATGTCCTCCGGCCTCTCCCCGCGGGGCGCCTGGATGTCCTCGGGGCGCTCCTCTCCCCGCGGCGCCGGCACGCCGCGCTCGTCGGTGCGGAGCGCGTAGACGGAGCCTGCCGAGATCAGCACCATCCCTAGCGCGATCAACACTGCCTTCTTGCTCATTGCTACCCCCTTCTCTGATTTCGGTCCTGTATCCGCGGGACGTAACGCAACGTCCGTGCCACGCCCGACGGCGGCAGATGCTCGGGAATCGCTCGCCCCACGCGATCGGGCGATTTCATATCGGAACGCCGTGTTCCCCCGCGGAACAGCAGCGGAGCCACGCCGGCCGACGGCCAACCGGCAACGCTAGACCACGAGCCATCTCTCCGCCGGCACCAAACTTGAATCGTCCGCCGACCATTCCCGGCGCGCCGCGTGATGGCCGAGGACAAGACAGCGCCGGAGGCTGTCGGAAGGGGGAGGTCATGACGCTCTTCAAGTCCGATCACGCACGCCGGATCGACCGGATCATCGACTACTTCGGCGGGTATCCTCGCGCTCGGCGGCTTCGGATCGTTCCCGCTCGACGGCCACCGGGTGTGCTGGCCGTCCTGGCGGTCGTCGTGCCGCCGCGCGGTCGGTTCGTCGTCCCAGGCTGGCCACCGCGCCGGCGAGACGACTGAGCCCGAGGAGGACCCCGACGCTCGCCGGGAGCATGAGCGCCGGGGCCTACCGGCTGGGGGCTACGCCTTCGGGGTCGCCATGGCCGCCTTGAGCTTCGGCGCTGTGAACGGCACGCTGCGGAGGCGGACGCCGAGCGCGTCGAACACGGCGTTGGAGATCGCCGGCGGGGGCAGGCAGGCGGCCGGCTCGCCCACGCCCCACGGCGGGTCGGCAGGCCGACTGATCAGCTCCATGATGATCTCGGGCACTTCGGGGAAGGTCAGAATGGGATAGCTCGCCCAGTCTACACTGGTCACCCGCGACCGGTTCCACTTCAGCTCTTCCTTCAACGTCCGCGAGACCGTCTGGATGATGTTGCCCTCGATCTGGGCGCGCACTCCGTCTGAGTTGATGATGAGCCCGCAGTCGTGGGCGACGTAGAAGCGCGTGCAGCGGATCGCCCCGGTCTGCCGGTTCACTTCGACGTCCGCCACCCCGGCGACGTAGGTCCGGGCATTCTCGTACTTCACGTAGGCCACGCCCCGGCCGCGGGCGATGGGGCCGGTCTGATCGCGCCGTGGCGATGGCCGCGACTCCCACTTCGCCAGGCTGGCCGCCGCCCGGAGCACCGCGATGCCCCGGGGGTCGGTGAGGTAGCGTAGCCGGTACTCCACGGAATCGGCCCCGGCCGCCGCCGCGCCCTCTGGAAGCTGGCCGATACTCGCCGCACCGGCACGGAGGTGGCGCATCGCCCCCTCCGCGCTCGGTAACACCTATTTCTGAGGCATCACGGACGCCGGAGGTGCTCACAGGAGCAGGCGATCCTCGTAGTCGATCCGCGATAGGACCCGGGGCGCGCCCTCGGTGACCAGCACCATGTCCTCGATGCGCACGCCGGCGCCACCCTCGACGTCCGGCACCCACACCAGCGGCTCGACGGCGAACACCATGCCCGGCTGCAGCGGATACACCGTGGCCCCCTCCAGCGTCTCGCCGATGTAGGGCGGCTCGTTGGCGCCCATCCCGATGCCATGCCCGATGAACAGGCTGAACAGGTGCTGGGCCAGGCCGTACTCGGCGATCTTCGCCACGATGGCCTTGGAGACGTCCATGTTGGTCTTGCCCGGCCGCATGGTAGCGATGCCGGCCTGCAACCCCTGGTACACCGCCGTGTAGACCTCTTTCTGGCGCCGCGAGGGTTTGCCCACGATGGTCATGCGTCCGATGTCGGCGAAGTAGCCGTTCCACATGGCGCCGATGTCGATGAAGGCCACGTCGTGGTTGCGGATCAGCTTGTCGCTGCAGATGCGGTGGGGCGGGGACATGTGCTCGCCCGAGGCCACGAAGGGCGTGATCACGTGGGCCATCTCCCCGCCCAGGTAGTACAGCGTCTGCATGGCATCGCCGGCGACCTCGCACTCGCGTCGCCCTTCCCGCACGGCGTCCAGCGCCCGGCGCGTCACCGCCTCGCCGATCGCGCAGGCCTCCTCGATCACCGCGATCTCCTCCGGCAGCTTGATGAGGCGCGCCTGCTGCATGGCCGAATCGCCGTCGACCAGCTCCACCCCCGGCAGCAGCCGCCGGATGGACTCGACCAGGATCATGGTGGGCTGGTCGACCCCCAGCCGGCCGTTGAGGAGCTTGTGGCGGGTCAGCGCCGGTGTGAGCACGGAGCGGACGAACCCCTCCACCAGGCCGCGCTCCTCCATGACGGGAATGGCGTGCACCTCGGCCAGCCAGGGCATCTTGGCCAGCGCGCGATCCCGTTCGCCGCCCGAGCAGAGCAGGATCGGCTCGGCCTCGCGGGGGAACAGCACGCCGTTCAGCGAGCTGCTCTTGCCGGCGATGAGCTGGGCCCGCAGCCCGGTCAGGTAGCGCACGTTCTCGTCCTTCCAGACGAGCAGGGCATCCAGCTGCTGGGCCCCCATCGCCGTCCGCGCCTTCTCCACCCGCTTGCGCCGCAACGCGGCGTAGTCGACGCGCGCCTCATAATCCACATCGAACTGCCCGAGCGCATAGCTCATGAGAATTTCTCCCCTGCCGCGGTGGTGATGGTGCCGCAGTCTAGCATCAGGCCGAGGACCCCGGCCATCGCGGCTTGACAAGATTCGCGACTGCGGAGTACACCCATCGCAGCACCGAGCCCCACGTCTCCTCAGGAGCCAGCATGAGACCACGGGTCGTCGTCGTTCAGCCCATCCCCGAGGACGGGCTACGCATGCTCCAGCAAGTCGCCGACGTGGAGGTCGTCCAGTCGGAGCGGATGATGAGTCGCGACGAGCTGCTGGCGCGGATCAAGCGCTGCGACTACCTGTACACGTTGGGCGACCTCCCCATCGACGCCGAGGTGCTGGACGCCAACCCCAACCTCAAGGGGATCGCGGCCATGACCATGGTGCCCAACGTCATCGACGTGGACGCCATGACGGCCCGCAAGATTCCCCTGACGAACATCCCCCACATCATCACCAAGACCACCTGCGACCTGACGCTGGCCCTCATCCTGGGCCTGGCCTGGCGGTTGGTGGAAGCGGATCGCTTCACCCGCAGCGGGCGCTTCCGCCAGGAGCAATCCATGACGTTCCTCTGCCACTCCCTGCCCGGCAAGGTGGCCGGGCTCATCGGCCTGGGCCGGATTGGGGAGGAGATCGTCAAGCGCCTGCGCGCCTTCGAGATGCCGGCGATCTATACGAAGCGCACCCGGCTCAGCCCCGAGCGCGAGCGGGAGCTGGGCGTCGAGTGGGTGCCGGACAAGGACGCCGTCCTGAGCCGGGGCGACTTCGTCATCATCATGGCCAACTACAATCCCAGCACCCACCTGATGATCGGGGCCCGCGAGTTCGGGCTCATGAAGCGCACCGCCTTCTTCGTCAACACCGGCCGTGGCCGCATCGTCGACGAGAAGGCGCTGATCGACGCGCTCCGCAACGGCACCATCGCCGGAGCCGGCCTGGACGTGTACTGGACGGAGCCCCCCGTCGGGGAGCCCGCCCCCAGTTCCGAGCTGTTCCGATTCGACAACGTGATCCTGACCCCCCACATCGGGAGCGCCACCTGGGAGTCGCGGCGCGAGATGTCCAAGCTGGCCGCGGCCAACGTCATCGCCATGATCAAGGGGGAGCGTCCGCCCAACCTCTACAACCCCCAGATCTACGAGGGGTGATGCCGGCGCGCTTTCTCACCACGCTGGTCGGCAGCTATCCGCAACCCGACTGGCTGATCGACCGGGCCCGGCTGGCCGGTCGCTTCCCGCCCCGGGTTCGCGCGCGCGAGCTCTGGCGCATCGCCGAGCCCTGGCTGGCCCAAGCCCAGGACGATGCCACCCGGCTCGCCATCCGGGCCCAAGAGGCCGCCGGGCTCGACATCATCACCGACGGGGAGATCCGACGCGAGAGCTACTCGAACCGGTTCGCCACCGCGCTGGCCGGCATCGACATCGACAATCCGGGCACCGCGCTGGACCGCTCGGGCCATCCGAATCCGGTGCCGCGGATCGTCGGACCCATCCGACGCCTCCACCCGGTGGCCGTCGCGGACACGCGGTTCCTGCGCGCCCACACCACGAAGCCGATCAAGATGACCGTGCCCGGGCCCTTCACGATGTCGCAGCAGGCCCAGAACGACTACTACCCCAGCGAGGAGCGGGCCGCCATGGACTACGCGGTCGCCGTGAACGAGGAGATCCGCGATCTCTTCGCGGCGGGTGCCGACATCGTGCAGCTCGACGAACCCTACATGCAGGCGCGGCCGGAGAAGGCCCGCCAGTACGGGCTGGCCGCGCTCAACCGGTCGCTGGAGGGGGTCGCCGGCACGACCGCGGTGCACATCTGCTTCGGCTACGCCGCGATAATCCACCAGCGGCCGTCGGGCTATTCCTTCCTGCCCGAGCTGGCCGGGTGCGCGTGCTGCCAGGTCTCCGTGGAAACGGCGCAGGCCCGGCTCGACTGCGCCGTCCTCGCCAAGCTCGACGGCAAGCAGATCATGGTCGGCTGCCTCGACCTCAACGACCCGGCCGTGGAGACGGCCGACACGATCGTCGCGCGCATCAAGCGGGCCCTCGCCTACGTGCGGCCGGAGAACGTCGTGCTGGCGCCGGACTGCGGGATGAAATACCTGCCGCGCGACGTGGCCGCGGGCAAGCTGGCCTCGATGGTGGCGGCGGCGAGCATCCTACGGACAGAGTTCGGCGGGCGCTGAGCCCGGCGCGCTACTTCGACACGTAGTACGTCGGTCGCCACGCCCAATAATACAGCCTCCCTATCGGCTCGACGCCCCAGTGCTCGTGGACGAGGTACCCGTAGCTCGTCTCGGTGACCCGATAGGCCGGGAGCATCACCGTCTGCCACACCACCGTCGCCGGCCACGATCCCGAGGGCGGCACCACCATCGGGACGACGACAATCCGTGGCGCGACGACAAGCTCTCGGACGACGCGATTCCACTGCGACCAAGGCTGCGCCGGGTGGGCGTTGTTGAAGGGATGCGGGCTCCTGCCGAACGGGGTCGCCGGACTTCCCGGAGGCAGTGCGGCTGGGTTCACAACCCCGAGCTGGGCCGGCACCGCCGCAGGATCACCGAGGACCCGGAGGAGGGCCAGCACGACGACACCGACGAGCATCCCCTTCGTAGCCCACACCTCCCACCACTCGATGGGGAGGCCGAGCGTACCCGAGGCGCGACGGGCTGTCCAACGGGCTGAGGCTACCCCGCTGGCGGGACCTCAGCGCGCTGCTTGGCCGCGGTGTCGATCCACTCTTTCGCGACCTCGACCGCGCGGCGGTCAGCTTTGTCCCGCGTGGGAAACCGCGCGGCGTCGGGCGAGTAGAGTGGTGTCGCTCGCGTCCAGCGCCCGTCAGTCCGTACCGACACGACCACTCGCGGAGACCACGCCATCCTGTTGATGAAGTACGACTCCGGCTCGATTCGGTAGCCCTTGTACGTGATCTCGTCCGAGGAAGGGTCCGGTGGCGGCGCTTTGGTCGTGACGACCGGTCGAACCACCCGCCGCATGACGCTCAACGCCAGCTTCCGCCACCGCCACTGCGGTCCTTCTTCTGGGACAATTCCACCTTGAGGGACCGCCCGTCGAGCTCGCTCCCGTGCAAGCGGCTGATCGCATCCGTAGCTCCCTCGGTCGTCTCCATCTCGACGAAGCCGAAGCCGCGCGACTGGCCCGCGGGATCCTTGACGACACTCGCCGACACGACGGTACCCGCCGCGGCGAACGTTTCACGCAACCGATCCGATGATGTGGCGAAGGCGAGACCACCGACGAAAAGCTTGACGGCCATGATGGGGAACTCCTTGGGACAACGGGTGAGGCAGGGCACGTGTCACCGGGGTCTCGACGCCAGGTGCGTCAGCCATGAAGACGGGGGTGACGGCGACGCTACTGTACCACGATTGTAGACGTTCGGGGGAACCATCAGCCCCGCCCGCCGCGCCGGCTACTTCTGGGTTTTCTGGGCCTGCTCGTAGAGCGGCAGCACGCGCTGCGAGAACCCTCCAAGATCCTTGATACGCTCCTCGTTGGACGGATGCGTCGACAGCAACGCGGGCGGTCCACCGCCGCCCGACATCTTCGCCATCTTCTGCCATAGCGCGATCGCCGCCCGGGGGTCGTAGCCGGCCCGCGCCGCGAGCTCGACGCCGATGCGGTCGGCTTCGGTCTCGTGCAGGCGCGAGTACGGGAGCAGGAACGTCACCTGCCCGATCAGGCCGGCGAGGTCGGCCCCCCCCTGCCCGATGCCGAGCACGGCGCCGACCGCGCTCGCGCCTACGCTCGTGGCCAGCTGCTGCGACGCGCGCTCGCGCCCGTGCTCCCGCAGTGCGTGGGCGATCTCGTGGCCCATGATGGCGGCCGCTTCGTCGTCGGTGAGCTGGAGCTTCTCGAGGATGCCGGTATAGAAGGCGATCTTGCCCCCGGGCATGCACCAGGCGTTCACCTCCGGCGACGTGATGACGTTCACCTCCCACTTCCAGCCCGGCGCGTCCTTCCGGAACACCGCGGTGTGCGGGATGATCCGGGTGGCGATCCCGCGGACGCGCTCGACCTGTCGCGGATCCTTGTTGACCGCGCCCTTGACGCTCTGCTCTTTGATGACCTTCTGGTAAGCGGCGGCCGCACTCTTGTCCATCTCCGCGGAGGACACGAGCAGGAACTGGCTGCGTTCCACGCCGACGGCGCCCTTCTCGGTCGTCGTCGCGCACCCGGTGAGCATGAGCGCACCCACGGCGGCCACCCCGACCACGCTCGTCATTCGGCCCACCATTGGCAACCTCCCCAGACTGTCCCGCGACGCCCGTCCGAGCGTTCTAGAATTCCCGTGATACGCGATTCACCGCTACTGAGACACTACCTGACGGCAGAATCGCTCGCAATCGGCGCGCCGAGTCCGTATACTTCTGGTTGTCTGGCTCGATCAGGCTCACTCGCGAGCCCTCATCCTTCTCAGACCGCGTTTCCCGGCCACTTCCGCTTCCTGGGGCGTGTGACATATCTGCGGAAGACTGACCGGGCCCAGCTGGGCCTCACGAGGGAACTCCTCTATGTCGTTCGCTTCCTTCAACCTGCACCCGGACCTACAGCGCGGCCTCGACGCCCTCGGCTTTATCACTCCTACTCGCATCCAGAAGGATGCCATTCCGCCGGCCTGTCAGGGACGCGACGTGCTCGCGTGTGCCATGACGGGCAGCGGCAAGACCGCGGCGTTCCTGCTGCCGCTCCTGCAACGCCTCGGCGGCCGGCGTGGCGTCACGCGGGCGCTCATCATCGCGCCGACCCGCGAACTGGCCGCCCAGATCGACGAACACCGCTGCCAACTCGCCCGCTTCACGCGTATCGGCGGTGCGGCCATCTTCGGGGGCGTGCCCATGGGACCGCAAGAGGCAGCGCTCCGCCGGGGCGTCGAGATCCTGGTCGCGACCCCCGGCCGGCTTCTCGACCATCTCCAGCACCCGTACGCGCGACTCGACGGACTCGAGGTCCTCATCCTCGACGAGGCCGACCGGATGCTCGACATGGGGTTCCTGCCGGACATTCGGAGGATTCTCCAGCGCCTGCCGGCTAATCCACGGCAGACCCTGCTCCTCTCGGCGACTCTGCCGCCAGCCATCGTCACCCTCGCCCGCGACCTGCTGCACGATCCGGTGACGATCGACGTCGAGCGGCCGGTGGCGCCGGCGGTCGGCGTGCGACACGCCGCCTACCCGGTGGCACCGGAGTTGAAGCTTCCACTCCTCCTCGCCCTGCTGCGCCAGCCTGGTGTGCAGAACATGCTCGTCTTCACCCGCACCAAGCACCGGGCCAACCGCCTCGCTGACGCCCTCGCCCGGCGGGGGGTGGTCGCTGCCCGCATCCACGGCAACCGCAGTCAGGGGCAGCGCACCCAGGCGCTGGCCGCCTTCAAGGCGGGAATGGTCCGGGTCCTGGTCGCCACCGACATCGCGGCCCGCGGCATCGACGTGACGGACCTCTCCCATGTGGTGAATTTCGACGTCCCCAAGCTGGCGGAAGACTACGTCCACCGAGTGGGACGCACGGCGCGGATGGACGCCGAGGGGGATGCCGTCACGCTCGTGTCGCCCGCGGAGGACGCGGATTTCCGAATGATCGAGCGGGCTGTGGGGACCCGAATCCGGCGTGTCACCCTGCCGGACTTCGACTACACGACTCGCACCACCGAACGCCTCGAGGTACCGCTGCGCGAGCGCATCGCCGCGATCGAGGCCGGAAGGCCGAGCAGCGAGCGCGGAGTCGCACGAACGCCCAGCGCCCCGCCCCTGCGGATGCCTGCCGATGCGGGCCCAGGTCGCCATCGGAGACAGAGTGGTCGGACAGAAAGATGGCGACGGGTCCCGTGGGGACAAGGGTGAGCATGCCCGTCGTGATCTAACTTCCTCGGGCACGGCGGGGGGGGCGGATATGGCCAAGACGAAGTTCATCCAGATTTGCGCATCGCAAGACGACCTCTTCGCGCTCGACGTGGATGGCGATGTCTACCAGTACAACTTCACCACGAAGACATGGGTCAAGCTCACCCCGAGCCGGTCAAACGAGGAGACGCTATCCGAACAAGCTCGATCGGACCGGCGCAACCGGCCTTGATACGCTTTGCGTACGACTTCCTACCTGACAACCACCCACAGGATGTCCACATTTCCACAGTTATCCACAGACGCCGGAATTGCCCCGTGTGATGCGCTCCCGCAGTCGCGTCCGCTAAAAGCGACGGTCCATTGATCCACCGCGGGGACCAGCGCCACAATTCTCTCGTCCAATGGGGTCGGCCGCGCCTCGAGCCGCGTGAACGCGCGTTTGATGCGGGCAAACGAAGCATTGACATCGCCGATGGCGTGGCCCCTCCTCTAGGTTGGATTTCGCGACATATTTCGCGACATAAAGGACCGGTGCGCATGGGACCGAGTAGGAAGCCACTGACAAAGGCGGAAGGACGCCGTCGTATGCGGCTCAGCGGCCTCACCATTGCCTGGCGGGGCACGCAGAGTCTGGACGACTGGGTGGCCTATATCGTCGGCACAAAGTCGAAGAAGCTCATCCTGGCCGATCACGCGTCTGAGCGGAGAGTGAAGAACCTTCTCTCGCAGTTGCAGATGATGTCGAAGAAGGAAGTAGAGAAGCTCGCGAAGGGCTAGGGTCTTGCCCTCCCCAGGGATAATCTCGCCCTGTCTCATGACGCCAAGGCGGATCGGGAAGCTGCTTGACCGTATCGGGTGCCTGCAGGACCCGTGCGATCTCGATCTGCTGCTGTTCTTCTATCGGCATCCACGGGCGTACCTCATCGCCGAGCGCCTGGCCCAGTACGTCGGGTATGACCTCACGCAAATCGCCCGATCGCTCGACACCCTGAGCACCGCCGGGCTGCTGCGCCGCTCCCCCAACTCGTCGCGTCCCGTGCGACTCTACGTGCTCACGCCGGGCAGCGCTCTTGGCGGGTGGGTTTCGTTGCTCCTGCGATTCGCCGCCTCTCGAGAAGGCCGATTGGTTGTCATCCACGTTCTCAAACAGCGACGGTCGCCAGGACCCTCGGCTGGTGACGAGCCTGTATCATGGCGAGCACTCAATCAGGGAGGCTAGAGGTTCCGTATGCCTGAACCAGACATGGTCAAGACAGGAATCAAGGGGCTCGACGAACTTCTGTTCGGTGGCATTCCCCGGGGAAACCTCATCCTGGTGGCGGGCACGGCGGGGACGGGGAAAACCACGCTGGGGGTCGAGTTCGTGTATCGCGGCGCTCGTTACTTCAACGAGCCGGGAATGATCGTCCTGTTCGAAGTCGCCCCGGACAAGCTCCTTCGCGACGCGGCGCTCTTCGGGTGGGACCTGCACGAACTCGAGCGTGAAGGCCGACTGAAGATCGTCTTCACGACGCGGCAGATCTTTCAGCAGGAGCTGTCGCAAGCTGACAGCGTGCTCCTGGCCGAGGCCGCCGAGATTGGCGCCCGGCGGCTCTTCGTCGACGGCCTCGGCCGGCTTGCCGAGCCCAATGGCGGAGAGCCTCGCGAGGCGTTCCATCTGCTCGCCGAGGGCCTGCACCGTGAGAACCTGACGGCGATGCTGGCGTTGGAGTCGCCGTTTGACCACTCCGGGGCGGCCCGAGCGCCCGAGGAGTTCGTCGCCGACACCATCCTGAAACTCAGCATCGAGCCGGTCCAGCGCGCCGTGCTGCGGTCGGTCGAGGTCGTGAAGTCGCGCGGCCATGAGTATGCCCTGGGGCGTCACTCGTTCCGGATCGTCAACGGGCAGGGGCTCGAGGTCTATCGCCGGGTCCAGGCGCCCCGCGGTCGGCAACGCGAAAGCGGCGCCGCGTTCGACACGACCGCGCGGGTCACGACGGGCATTCCCGGTCTCGACGCGCTGGTGAACGGCGGATACTTCGTGGCGAGCACGACGCTCGTCGTCGGGATCTCGGGCGCGGGCAAGAGCGTCATGGCCTTGCAGTTCATCGCGGAAGGGGCCCGGCGCGGCGAGCGCAGCCTCATGATCACCCTGGACGAGCCGCCGGCCCAGGTCCTCCGCAACGCCCACAGCATCGGGATTGATCTCCAGTCATTCATCGATAAGGACCTGGTGCATCTGTGGTACGAGCCGCCCCAGGAGATGGAGATCGACCGCCATTTCGCCCAGATCGAGGCGATCGTCGAGAGCTTCAAGCCCAAGCGCGCGGTGATCGACAGCCTGTCGACCTACGGGTCGAGCCTGGGCGTCTCCGAGCGAACGTTTCGCGACTTCTTCCATGCCATCGTCGCGCTGATGAAGGAGCACCAGATCACCGCCGTCTACAATCACGAGAACCCCGAAATGCTGGGCATGTCGTCGATGATGGGGGAGTTCAAGGTCAGCTCGCTGGTGGACAACATCCTGTTGATGAACTGGGTCGAGCTGAGCGATAGCTTCCGGCACGCGTTGACGGTCGCCAAGATGCGGGCGATGCCGACGCCGCGAGCGACCCACGAATGCGAGATCGTGAACGGTCAGGGCATGAAGGTGCTCTCACGGCCGCTCCCCGGAGCGCTCCCGGTGGTGCCCTTCGCCGGCTATCACGGGCTCATCTCTCGCGCGCCCGAACGGCGGGGCCACGAGGCGGTCCCCAACGGCCCTTAGACACTGGAGAGAAACACACCGTAGCTCGCGAAACTCGACCAGCGCGATCTTGATATGCGCCGGTGCGGCCGCTACGATTCCCTTGCGAAGCTCGTCCGTGCAAGCGTCCGTCCATCCCTTCAGGTCGTCCGCTTGAATGTGCAGGAGTCGATCCTGAGTGAATCCGAAGCTGGCCTCCCGGAGCATCTCAAACTTTTTCTCGACGAGCGCTCGCTGGGTCTCATTCAGCGGCCGGCCTTGGGCTCGCGGTGGCGTTCTGAGGAACCTGAACATGGCTCGCTGATCCTTGCCCGTTGTCCTTCACGATCCGGTAGAGCATCCACCCATTGCCGTCATGACCGGCGAGGCGCTCGGCCCGCTGGAACAGGGTCAACCCCCTCCTTCTCGCTCGCACGGGTGGAGCTCGCCGAAGTCCAGCCACACCCCCTGGCAGCGCGAGCACTTGTCCAGCTCGACGCCCCGGTACGGGACGGGGATCATCTGGCCGGCACACTTCGGGCACCGTCCCCCGGCGACGGTGAGGATGCGCTGGCGCTCTTCTTCGGCCGCCTGGGTTTCCCGCTCGTCGAGGGCGTTCCTCCGTCGCTCGAACTCGAGTCTCGCGAAGTATTCCTCTTCCTGTTGTGTCGGCTTCACCTGCATCGCGCATCCTCCTGGCGTCTCGACGACAGTGCTCGCGAGGCGGGGAGCCAGCATTTCCCCACGCCATTGGACGTCACGCCTCTGTCAAGCATCTGGCGGCTCCAGGGCGCGGCAAGGCCCGAGGACCGTCAGGAGGACGATCCCCCGGCGCACCTCCCGCGCGCTACCGAGGCGTGAGAGCCCGCGGCCGCCGGCCACCGCGGATGTCAGGACCATCCCGGTCGCTCTGCCTCGCGCCAGGTCACGAGGGCGAGCGCCCGCGCCGGTCGCCGGCGCCGGCGTCATTCGCACAGGAGCGGGGACGCTCAACGCTTCAGACTCGAGGTCCCGCGGTGCTTCGCCCCCGAACCGTCTCTTGGCCGCACGCATGAGGAGGCTAACGAGCGGGGCCAGCACGAGCGCGGCGAAGAGGAGAACCTGAGCCCGCGTCATCGTAGCCCTCTACTTCCTCGGGCTCGTGAGCGAGCCATCGGGGGCGCCCGCAATCGCGTCCCGCATCGTCGTGTCGGCCTGCACATTCTTCATTCGGTAGTAGTCCATGATCCCGAGATGGCCCTGGCGGAAGGCCTCGGCCATCGCCCGCGGCACCTCGGCCTCGGCCTCGACGACGCGCGCCCGCATCTCCTGCTCCAGCGCGATGGCCATGGCCCGCCGCTCCTCCGCCTTGGCCTGCGCGATCTGCTTGTCAGCGTTGGCCTGGTCGATCTGGAGCTTGGCGCCGATGTTCTCGCCCACGTCGACGTCCGCGATATCGATCGACAGAATCTCGTAGGCCGTTCCCGCGTCGAGCCCCTTGGACAGCACGTGCTTGGAGATGTGATTCGGGTTCTCCAGCACGTCCTTGTGCGTGCTGGCCGAGCCGATCGTGCTGACGATCCCCTCGCCGATCCGGGCGATGACGGTCTCCTCGCCGGCGCCGCCCACGAGGCGGTCGAGATTCGTGCGGACCGTCACCCGGCAGATGGCATGGAGCTGGATGCCGTCCTTGGCCACCGCCGCGATGCGGGGCGTCTCGATCACTTTGGGGAGGACCGACATCTTCACCGCGGCCAGCACGTCGCGACCGGCCAGGTCGATCGCCGCGGCCCGCTTGAACGGCATCGCGATGTTTGCCTTGTCGGCCGAGATCATGGCGATCACCACGTTGACGACGTTGCCCCCCGCCAGGTAGTGCGCCTCGAGATCGTTGATCGGGACGTCCAGCCCTGCCTTCACTGCGCTGATACGGGCGGTGACCACCGTGCCCGGCGGAACCCGCCGGAAGCGCATGCCGATCAGACTGAAGAGCCCGACGTAGGCGCCCGACGCCCAGGCGGCGATCCAGAGCCGGACGGGGATGAGGTAAAGCACAAACGCCAGTACCGCCACCACCAGGACAAGGAGCGCGAAGCCTCCGAATACACTTGTGCCAATCATGGCTGAGTCCTTTCCGCGAGCCGCCGCACGACGATCCGGTTGCCGTCCACCTTGACGACCGTGATCGGTTCTCCCGCCTCGATGAATTCCCCGTCGGACACCACGTCCACCCGGTCGCCCTCGAGGGTGGCGATGCCGGCCGGCCTCAGCGTGGACGCCGCCGTGCCGCGTTTGCCGAGCCACATGAGGTCGGCTTCCGGAGCGGAGGCGAACCCCTCGCGCGCGTCTAGCTCGGTCTCGAGAATGAGCCGTCGGCCGAACGGCAGGCGCGGCAGGAAGCGCAGCATGACCAGCGAGGCTGCGATCGCCAGCAGCAGCGACACCACGACCTGCCCGAGCGCCGTGAGCACGACCGACCATGTCGCTCCGGCGCCGACAAGGCTCAGCCCGAGCCCTCCGAGCAACGCCACGAGCCCCAGCGTCCCCGTGAGGCCGAAGCCCGGGGTGACGAAGATCTCGACGCCGAGGAGAACGAGCCCGACGGCGACGAGCAGGATCTCCTCCCAGCCGGCCAGCCGCACGAGCCAGTGCCCCCAGAAGAAGAGCCCCAGACTCAGGATGCCGAGTGCGCCCGGCACGCCGAAGCCCGGCGTCCGCAGCTCCAGGATGATCCCGAGGATACCGATCGTCGTCAGGAGGGAGCTGACGAGCGGGTGGGTCAGGAAGCGCACCAGCGTCTCGGCCCAGGTCGGGGTCGCCCGGCGGACCTCCGCGCCGGTGAGGCCCAGGGACGCGAGGACAGCGTCGATGGTGTCCGCACGGAAGTCGGCGAACCCGTGGGTGAGGGCTTCCTTGGTCGTGAGCGTCAGGAGCTTGCCTTTGGCGTTGAGACCGGGAATCTCCACATCGGCATCCACCATCGCCTCGGCAAGCAGGGGAGGCCGCTTCCGGCTCTCGGCGGTGGCGCGGAACTCCTTGCGTACGTACGACACGGTCTTCTCTGCCACGGGTTGGGCCGGGCTTCCTGGCGCTCCGATTTCGACCGGGGTGGCCGCCCCGATCGTTCCGCCGTCGGCCATGGCGATCGTCTCGGCGGCCAGGCTGATGAGGGCACCCGCGGAGATCGCTCGCTTGTTGACAAACGCCACGGTCCGCACGGGCGCGCGGAGCAGCGCGTCCCGGATAAGGACGGCGGCGTCGACGCGTCCGCCGAACGTGTTGACCTCGAGAATGACCGCGGCGGCGCCCGCCGCCGCGGCCTCGCCCAGGATGCGCTCGACGAACGGCGCGAGCCCGAGGTCGATGACGCCCTCGATCGGCACCACGTGGACGATCGGACGGTCACCCGGGGTAGGCGGCGGTTGCCCAGGCGCCACCGCTGTCGCGGGACCAACCGTCGCGAGCCCCGCGAGCGCCACAGCCCAAAGCGGCCACAAGAACCTGGCTCTCATCGGCCGGCTCCCTCCTCCTTGAGATTCGCGATCACGGCCGGCCTGGATCGGAGGTGGCCCCAGAAGGGAGCCACCTCCGAGGCTTACTTGCCCTCGCCGATGGACACGATGAAGTGGAGCGTCTCCGCGCGGTACGGCGACGGGATATACGCGAGGTCCAGGCGAATCTCCTTCAACTTCTGCGCCTTCAGCGCCTCGGCGGGGAAGTCCACCTCCAGCGACTGGATGGCTTCCTGCCCCGGGTCGAGCCGGTCGCTGCTGCCGGACGTGGCGAACGTGAGGGCCGGGGCGGTCCGGGCGTCCTCGAGCTTGATCGGCTGCCCCTGGGCGTCGATGTACTTGATCGTCCCGCTGACGAGGCGGACGGTCTGATTCTCCGAGCTATTCTTCAGCGTGACGAGCGCCGTGAGCTTGGCCGGGGAGACGACGCGGCCGGAACCCTGCTCGACCTGCTCCGTGACCTTCATGTTCGTCAGGTCGCCGGTGACGATTCCGGCCTTCACCTTCATTGCCGCCGGCGTCACCGTGTACGCCTTCTCATTGACCACTGCTGCCGTCGCTGTCGGCGGGGGCGTGGGGGCGAGGGTCATCCACGCCACCACGGCCACGACCGCGGCGACCAGTCCCCCCCTCCACCACATATCAGCCCGGTCTCCGCCCAGCCGCTGCGTGGGCCGAAGCTTGCGTTGAGCGATGATGACGCCGGCGGCTCCGACAACGGCGACGAACAGCATCGCGACAATCCCTGCGCCCGGGAACACGCCGAGGGCCCGGAAGATCCAGCTTGCCCCGATGCTCCCGACGAGGCCGAGGATGATGTCGTTCTTCAGCCCGTAGCCTCCGCGTTTCATGACTAATCCGGCCAGCACGCCCGCCAACACTCCTGCGAGCACCCACGTCACGAACATGGTGAAACTCATGACTCGTCCTGCTTCACCGCGTAACAGCTCACCAACATCACTTGCCCCGCACCGTTGCCTGGGCCGCGCCTCGTCGCCGTGTGGGCCCGTTGGATGGACGAGGGCTCAGGCGCTTCTGGCCGACGGGCGGAGCAGCAGCCGGCGTGTTGCCGTTCTGTTGCACCAGGAGAGCCGCGAGCATTTGGACGGCCCGCTGGTCCAGGGCCCGGTCGTCGATGATCAACGTCACGCTTGGGCCCGCGAGCACTCGGACCCGCTCGGCCGTCCCCGTCGAGCAGACGATGACGTCCACGCGGCGCACCAGACGCCCGAGGGCGGCCCCCTCAGCGGGGCACGCCCCGACCAGCGTGATGTTCGGAAGGCCCGCGTTCGCGATCGAGTGCTCTAAATTGTGGGCCGTCTCGGCGGCCGCGGAGGCCACGCCCACCCGCGTCCCCGACGGGAGCTGGGCCAGCTGGTGGAGCGTCTCGAGGTGCGCTTCGGCGAGCAGAGCGATCACCGGGACTCGCCTGCCGCTCAGGAGCCGCTCCACCTCGGGGAGATGGCAGAAGCTCGTGACCGCCGCCCGCCAGCTACCGGGTTGCTTCTGGCGCCGGGTGACCGCCGGCAAGTCGCTGAGGAGCACCTGGTCGACGCGGACCGGAAGGTGGGCCTCGAGTTGCCGGGCAAAAAAGTCGAGCTCCGGCGGACTGCATTCCACCAGGAGGACCTCCACGGTCCCCCGGACGGCGGCGGGCCGGACACCGGTCACGCTGAGCACCGAGACTGCCAGGTCGTCGGCGGTCATCCCGAGGGCGGCCGCGCGGATCACCATCTCTTGCAGGAACCCGACACGGCGATGAGGCAGGGGCCGGGCCGGCGGCGCCGAGGCCACGAACACACCCTTCCCCCGCCGAGCCTCCACGAAGCCGCTCTGCTTCAGATCCTCGATGACGCGCGCCACGGTATTGGCATTGATGCCGAGGAACCCGGCCAGCTCGCGGATGCTGGGCAGGGCTTGGTCCGGCGGCACGCCCCCGCTCTCGATGACGTGCTTGAGCTGCTCCGTCAGTTGCCGGCGGATCGGGATCGGGCTGCGCCCGTCGATCTTGAGGTTCATCGTGATCTTCATACTGTATTGCTACAATAGTACACAGAGACAATTTAGTCAATCTGTATTATCAAAGTGGTACAGCAACGGCGAGCGGCCGCGTCGCTCAGCGTTCGCGCGTCGTGTTCGGCATCCCCATGCGCCGCAGCCAACGGAAGTGGGAGGCCATGCCTTCCCGGAAGGACCCGTGCTCGGTGTACGTGACGCCAAAGTCTCGGCATGTCTGTTCCACCAGCTTCGAGATCGCCGGGTAGTTGACGTGGCTGATCCTCGGGAACAGGTGGTGCTCGATCTGGAAGTTCAAGCCGCCGAGGAGCCACGCCACGACCCGGCTCGGCCGGGCGAAGTCCACGGTCGTCTCAGCCTGATGGATGGCCCAGGCCTGCGCGATTCGCCCGGTGCCCGCGGAGGGCAGCGGGAACGCCGCCTGTTCTACGCAGTGCGCCACCTGGAACACCACGCTGAGGGTGGTCCCCAGCACCACCGCGGCGAGCCCATAGTAGACGAGGACAGCTTCCGCGGGGTGGAAGAGCAGCGGGATCCCGAACGCCCACACGGAAAAGGTCGTCTTACCCGCCACCAGGAGGACGAGGGCCCACCCGGTGGGGCGGCGGACTCGATAGCTGCCAATCCGGCCGGTGATGAGCCTTCGGAAATCGTCGACGAATTGCCACTTGATCGCCAGCAACCCGTAGAGCGGCCAGAGGTAGAAGTGTTGCCACCGATGAAAGGCGAGCCGGGGCTGATGCGGCGTGACCCGGGCGAGGATGCCGAGGTTGATGTCCGTGTCGTGGCCGGTGACGTTGACATACGTGTGATGGATGACGCCGTGCTTCCAGCGCCAGAAGTACGAGCTGCCCCCGATCAAGTCCAGCGTCATCGCCATCAGCGTATTGACCCAGCGGTAGTCGGAATACGCCTGATGTCCGCCGTCGTGCTGAACGTTGATTCCGATTCCGGCGGCGGCGAGCCCGAGCAGGACGGCCAGCGGCACGCCCTGCCACCAGGTGTCGGCCGCGAACACCAGTAGCACATAGGAGACGGCCAGGCCGGCCAGGATCATTGCCGTCTTCACGTACATCTGCCAGCAGTCGCGCTGCCGACGGCCGGTGGTCCGGAAATAGTCGTCGACTCGCCGCCGGAGCTCGCGTTGAAAGCTGCTGTTCGCCCCAAATGTGAGGGCTCGTTCCGAGTCCGCCGCGGTGGTGGATCTTCCCGCCGGTGTCACCGCTGACGGGGCGCGCGCGACGGCCAACGGCGACCAACGTAATAACGGCACAGACCCGTCCGCCTCATCGTTTTCCCTCCGGCTGATGGTCAATTGCCGTGCGGCGCGGGCCCTCGCTGCCGAAGTAGTCGATGTAGCGGTCGATACGCTTCCCGCGAGCGACATCGGCGTCGGACGGTGCGCGCACGACTCCCGCCCTCATGCTTTGTCCCGACTGTTCAACGCGGAAATCGGTCAGCGTTCGGTGGGACATGGCAGCCTCCCTAGGTCGCGTCATGAAGCGTGCCGATCGGATCGCGCTCCCCTCCGACAGCTCGACGGATCGCGTCCAGCACAGCGTCCTCGTCGAAGGGCTTCCACACGTGGCCGGCCGCCCCGGACTTCTTGATGCGGTCGCGAGTCGAGGCGTCGTCATAGGACGTGATGAAGATGACGGGAACGGCCAGTCGTTGCTGGATTTCGAACCCGCTCATCTCGTCCATGTGGACGTCCAGAACGAGGCACGCCGCTCGCCCGCGGGACAACCACGCGAGGAATTCGCGGCCGGATGCAAACGTCTCGACCGCGTAGCCAGCCGATTCCACTACGCGATGGAGCGCGCGACGGACGGAAGCGTCGTCGTCCACAATGGCGATGACCGGCATATCGTTCACGCGAGGCCCTCCTCAGAAGACGCACTTGCCC
>JBOHPM010000011.1:0-18766 GCA_050731715.1 Candidatus Rokuibacteriota bacterium | reverse complement strand
CGGGCGCCTACCCGTGTCTCGGATGGACCGATTTGCCTCTCCTCTACGCCGCCGGTCGCTCGACGTCTTCACGACTCCTGGACCGTTGCTGCCCTCGCGCATCAACATCGATCGCCGTGCGGCGAACTAGAATTCGACATCGGGATAGGCTGGTCTGTGTATCCCGCCAACGCTGCGGGCCGCTGCAGCCCTATCGCGGAGTCGAAGTGGCTCTCGTGTTCGTTCTTTGCCCTGTTCCCTCAAGGCTTTCCCTGACAGTGGAGCATCGCGGCACGATCTCGATAGGCTGCGGGACCCTGCAGCTCATCTCGTTGCGTTTGGGTTCAAACACAGCAACCAACGTCGAAGAGTATCTCACCAGGTCGCCCTCGTGGAGACGCACTCAGTACCCTACTGCCCGCGGCTCGAGGAACTCGCCGAGGCCACACGGCGATGTTCTTGAGGGTGCGCGGGCCTGGCGCCTGGAGGCCCGATCGCGCTCGGGAATTCGGCTAGAATGCCGTCTCGGTGGGCCTTGAGGTCGCGCACCGTCGCCGCCTCGCGCTTCATCGTTGGGTATTCTGGCATATCGTCAATGCACAAAGGAGGCAGGCCATGGACCTGGGGCTTCAGGGCAAACGGGCCATCGTGACGGGCGGCAGCCTGGGCATCGGCAAGGCCATCGCCCGGCAGCTGGCTCGCGAAGGGGTGGACGTCGCGATCGTGGCGCGCACGAAGGATCAGCTGGAGGCCACCGCCCGGGAGCTGACCGCGGAGACCGGACGGCGCATCATCCCGATGGCCGCCGACGTCACCAGCCGAGCCCAGGTGGACGGCATGGTGGCCGACGCGACCGCCCAACTCGGCGGGCTGCACATACTCGTCAATAGCGGCTCCCCGCCGGGAGGCTCGGCCAACGCCGTCGGGCCCATCGAGACCGTGGTGGACGAGGATCTCCTGCACGACTTCAACGTCAAGTACATGGGAGCGCTGCGCTGCGCCCGCGCGGCCATCCCCCACCTCAAGGAGCAGGGGTGGGGCCGCATCATCAACATCAGCGGGACCAACGCCCGCAACGCCGGCAATCTCAGCGGCGGGGCGCGCAACACCTCGCTCGTGCACTTCACCAAGACCCTGGCCGTCCAGCTCGGCCGCTTCGGGATCACGGTCAACTGCATCCACCCGGGCCAGACGCGCACCGAGCGCACCCCGCGCCAGCTGGCCGCCCGGGCCAAGGAGCTGGGCATCAGCGCCGAGGAAGTCGAGAAGCGCGACTTTGCCCCCGATGGGCCGCGCGGCAATGCCATCGGCCGGATCGTGGACGCGGCGGAGATCGCCTACGTGGCGGCCTTCCTGGCCTCGGACCGATCGTGGGCCATCAGCGGCGAGCTGGTCGTGGCCACGGGCGGCGCCGGCAAGGCTGTGTATTACTGACATGGGGCGGCGTCCTGCGGCCGGTATCGAGGCGCGTCACGGCTGCGCCGGGGCGCGCGTCACCGGAGCCATCGAGCCTCGGGCTCGATTGAGGCGCGAGTGGGGGGGTATGGGGGGCCATGTCGGGGCCCCCCATGTCGGATGATCACGCGGTTCTCGACGCTCTACGTCGGCCACATCGAGCTGGAGCGGTGCGGCCTGTCGGGCACGCCGGCCGACGACCGGCGGTATCCCAACGAGCGGCTGGCCGAGGTGTTCGACACCGCCGTGGCCATGGCCGGCGCGGCCGACCGCCTGGGCTACGAGACCCTGTGGCTGGCCGAGCATCATTTCCAGCACGAAGGCTACGAGTGCATCCCCAACATTCCGATGCTGGCCGTGGATCTGGCCCACCGTACGGAGCGCGTCAAGATCGGCTGTGCCTTCAACATCGTTCCCACCTGGCATCCCCTCCGGCTCGCCGAGGACTACGCCATGGCCGACATCCTGACCCGGGGGCGGGTCGTCTTCGGCGTGGGACGCGGGTACCACAGCCGTGAGGTGGAGAGCTTCGGCAACCCCATGCTGGATGCCGAGGCCAACCGTGAGCTCTTCGAGGAGCAGGTGGAGGTCATCGTGAAGGCGTTCCGTGAGGAATCCTTCTCGCACCACGGCAAGCACTACACGATTCCTCCCCCGGTTCCCTATCGCGGCTATACGCTGAACGAGATCACGCTGGTGCCCCGTCCCCTCCACCAGCCGGTCGAGATCTGGCAACCCATCGTGAGCGGCAGCGGGCGGAGCCTGGACTTCATGGCCCGGCACGGCATCAAGGGCGTCATCTCCGCCACCGCGGAGGCCGTCGTCCAGCGCTGGTTCAGTGACTACCAGGCGGCAGCGCGCCGGCACGGCCGCACGCTCCAGCTCGGCGAGGACCTGATCCTCGGCTTTCGGATGTCGATCGACGAGACGGTGGAGAAGGCAATCCAGCGCGCTCGCCCGTACTTCGAGGAGCACGCCAAGTTCATGGGGCCCCTGGGCATGCTGCGCTACAGCGAGGAGCTCGTGAGCGCGGTGGCCGCCCGGCAGGCCCAGTCACCGACGGCCGCGACCCTGGAGAACGGCGTCCGCAACCGCACCTGGCTATGCGGGCCCCCGGGCGACCTCGTCGGCTACCTGAAGGAGGTCGAGCAGCGGTACCCCGGGCTGGAGCACGTCATGATCGGCTGGGCCCTGGGAACACCGCGGGATCTCATGATCGAGCAGCTCACCCGCTTCGCCCGGGAGGTCATGCCGGCGTTCCGGCGCTGACCGCTAGAGCTTCGCGATCCCGGCCCGTGCGCAGTCCTCGTCCTGCTGCGCGGTGCCGCCACCGACGCCACAGGCTCCTTCCAGCACGCCGTTGCGGATGATGGGCACGGCGCCCTGGCTAGGAATCATGTGGCCGCCCTCCGCCGCCGCGATGCCCTGGATGATCGGGCTGCCGGCCCGCTCGGCCAGCTCGCCGCTGGGCCGGGCGAAGGCGGCCGAGGCGATGGCCTTGCCCTGGGAGCCATACACGCTGCCCCAGATCGCGCCATCCATGCGATTGAAGGCCAGCAGTCGGCCGCCGGCGTCGCACACCGCCACGCTGATCCGGATGTTCATCTCCTTGGCCTTGTTCACCGTCGCCTGCACGACCTGATTGGCTTCCGCGAGGGTCAGCGCCATGGTATCTATTCTCCTCCTGCGTATCGATGTGGAACGGACTGACGCTCATGCTAGCAGAGGAGGACCGTTATGGCTCAGGCGGCATTGCCGGCGTGGATCCAGACCCTGCAGCAGCAGAATCCGGAGTTCGCCAAGTCGTACCTGGCCCAGCGCGAGCGGATCTTGCGCGACGGCGCCATTCCCGCCAAGTACAAGCATCTGATGACCATGCTGGTCGACGCGCTCCAGGCCCACCCGGATGGCGTGGCCAACATCGCCAACCGGGCCCGGGCCGCCGGCGCCTCCGAAGCGGAGATTCAGGAGGCCGTGGAAGTGACCTATCTCTTCGGGGGCACTCCGGCCCTGGTCACCGCCATGAACGCGTTCCGCTCTCCCTGAGTGCGTCCCCGGCCGACCGTTAGCGTTTCGGCGTCGGCACGGGGATGCCGGGAATCTTCACGTTGACGGAGCCCAGGTGGCTCCGGCTGGTAAAGTAGAGCGTCTTCCAGTCATCGCCGCCAAAGGCGACGTTGGTGGTGGCCGGCGCCCCGTGGACGATGCGCCCCAGCTTCTTGCCCCGCGGGTCCATGATCCAGATGCCGCCCGAGCCGCCGCAATAGACGTTGCCTTCCGCGTCCACCTTCATGCCGTCGGGCACGCCGGGCTCGTCGCCCCCGAGGTCGGCGAACACGCGGTCGGTCTGTCTCGCCAGCATTCCGTTGGGCAGCAGATCGAAGGCCCGGATGTGCCGGCGCCGGGTGTCGTTGATGTAGAGCACCGTCTCGTCCGGGGAGAAGGCCAGGCCGTTGGGCAACACGAAGTCGGCGACGAGCAGGCTCAGCGTGCCCAGGTCCGGCGTGAGCCGGTACACCCCGGCGAAGGTCAGATCCCACTCCTCGGGCGGCAGCGGATTGGTCCAGGGGTCGGTGAAGTAGATGCAGCCGTCGGACTTGACCACCACGTCGTTGGGGCGATTGAACCGCCGTCCCTGGAAACCCTTGGCGATCACGGTGAGGCTGCCGTCGAGCTCCTGGCGGGTGACCCGCCGGCTGTCGTGCTCGCAGGCCAGCAACCGGCCCTGCAGGTCGCGAGTCAGCCCGTTGGCCCGGTTCGTGGGCTCCTGGACCAGGGACACCCCCTGGCCCGGGACGTACTTCAGGCGCTTGTTGTTGTGGATGTCGCTGAACAACAGATAGCGGCCTTCCTTCCACCACAGCGGCCCTTCGGCCGGCCCCTGGGGCCCGCCGAAGCCGTCGGCCAGGTCCTGGATCGGCGCGGCCGTGTCGACGATCTTCTCCAGCTGCGGGGCGAGTTGCTCGATCCGCTTCATGGCCATCCCTTCTCGGCGATCACACGGTCGTCGGTTGGAACTCCAGGGTGTTGCCGTCGGGGTCGTTGCACAGCATCTGGATGCGCCCGCCTGGCTGCGTGTTCTCGACGTACGTGATCCCCTCGCGCTCCAGGGTGGCCTTCATGGCCCCGTAGTCGGCCACCTCGAAGCAGGTGTGACGGCCGCGCGGGCTGATCGGCGCGTCTGGCCCCGGCGGTACCAGGTCCGACTGGATGATGTGGATCTGCGGGAAGATCCCGGCCGTGCCGATCCAGTAGCCGTGCGAGCCCAGCGGGGGCCGCGGCAACACCTGAAAGCCGAAGACGCGGCAGTAGAAGTCCTTGGACCGGTCGGCGTCGGCGGTCACGATGCCCTCGTGCTGCACGCGGACGACGTGGGTTCCGGTCACTGGTCGAATGCGCTCCCGCGACGTATCCAGCGCCATGGGACTCCTCCTGCGCGCCAGCCGGCGCGCCTCAGCGACAGTGCGGTAGCACCTCTCGAGCGAACAGCGTCATGGATTGCCGGACCATGGTGTGATCCATGAGGCCGCCCTGGTTGAAATAACAGATGAACTCGTCCATGTCGTACTCGCGCCGCAGCTCCTGCACGCGCTGCACGCAGTACGCGGGCTCGCCGAAGACGGCCATCTCGCGATCGACGTCCTCGTAGGTCACCCGCTCGATCCGGGCCAGGACCTGCCGAAACGCCTCGAAGCTCTTGGGGGTAGCGTCGCCGAGCGGGCGCAGCCGCTCCGCGGCCTGCCGCAAGAAGTGCAGCAGGCTCGACTCGCACTCCTGGCGGGCCCGGGCCCGGCTCGACGTGACGTGCACCGGGAACGCCATGGCGGTGTCGCCGTGGAACCCGGCCGGGAGCTTTCCGCGATACACCGCCAGCCCCTCTTTGAGCTTGTCGGGCGGATTGACCAGCGGCGTGGCAAAGATGGGCAGGCGCCGACTGGCGGCGAGGGGAAAGGTGTCGGGGCTGTTGGCGGCGATCCGCACCGGCGGATGCGGCGCCTGCAGGGGCCGTGGCACGACCGTCAGCTCAGGCACCCGATAGAACTTCCCCTGGAACGAAAAGGGCCTCTGCGTCCACGCCTGGATGACGAAGTCGAGCGCCTCCTCGAAGCGCTCCCGACTCTCGTCCTGGGGTACGTCGTACCCTGCGTAGTGAACGGGCGCGGTCCCCCGACCCACCCCGAACTCCAGCCGACCATTGCTCAGAATGTCGGCGACCGCGGCCTGCTCCAGGATCTTCACCGGGTTGTGCAGGGGCAGGAGCGTCACCGCCGTCCCCAGGCGAATCCGCGTCGTCCGCTGGGCGGCGGCGGCCAGGACCATGAGCGGATCGGCGAGGATCGAGAAGGCCCGGCTGAAGTGCAGCTCGCCGAGCCAGACGGCGTCGAACCCCAGGGCTTCCCCGAGCTCGATCTGGGCGAGCAGATCCTGGTAGCGCTGGCGCTCGGAATGCCCGTCCGCGCACGGCAGCTGGTCGAAGAACCCGAATCGCATCGCTCTCCCGGGGCCGACGCTGGGCACGCCCGACGGCCAGCCCGTACTATACGCCAGACCGGCGTTACGGCGTCTTCAGCGTCAGCCGGACCAGCGCGTCGGCCCGATCGTGCCGGTCGAGGTCGCGGCACGTCGCCACGATGTCCTCGAACTGGGCCGCCGGGATCGGCAGGCCGGGGACGACGCCGCGAATGCGCCGGGCCTCCTCGCTGAAATCCCACATGAACTCACGTCCGGTGGCCTGTTTCGTGAAGCTCCGGCCATCGTTGGTGTAGATCGTGATCCGGGGGCCGAAGAGCGTCATGTCGTGGGACGGAATGATCGTCACCCGTGTCATCAAATCCAGCACCTCGGGGGGATCGCCCGCGCCCGCGGGATCGATCTGGGATTTCAGAACTGGATAGCCACGCTTGACCACCCCGTAGGCGGCGAAGTAGGCGGTGCTGCCCGGCGTCGCCGTCTTGTCTTCCCGCCGACTCGGGAAGGCCGGGCTGGGATACCGGGTCTCCAGCCAGTTCACCACGGCCTCGACCCGAGCCACGTCCTCGTAGCGAATGTTGTGCTCGGCGCAGAGCTTCGCGGTGACCTCGATGTGGGCGATGTTGTAGCCCGCCGTCGAGTAGATCCGGTAGAGCGTCTCCAGGAATATCCAGCGCTGGCCCAGCTCGGCGCCGATCTTCCCGAGGCTCGTCTGGGTATCGCCGACGAAGCTGTGGGTGAGCCGGCCCGTGTTGCTGCCCGCGTAGGCGTGATAGAACCCCGCGTCGCCCTCCAGGACGGTCTCCCCGCCCGGATGTCCCTGCCGGGCCAGGGCTACGGCCAGCATGGCGTTGCGCACCGCGGCCCCCTCGCGCAGGGCGCGGCCGCCGCTGCGGGCCCCTTCCAGATTCCCGGCAGCCAGGCTGGCGCACAGCGCGATGGTGCTGTTCACCTGATCCTCGGTGAATTTCAAGATCTTGGCGGCGGCCACCGCGGGACCGAAGATCCCGAACACCACGCCGGCGTGAAAGCCGCGCGCCATCACGGTGGGGATGAAATCCGCGGCCATGCGCTCCATGACCTCGTACCCGGCCACCAGGCCCGTGAGGAAGTCCCGCCCGGAAGCGCGGGCGGTCTCTGCCGCGACGAAGGCGCCCGGGATGATGCTGGTGCCCGGGTGCGTGAGCATGCGGAAGGTGTCCCACTTACCGCCGGCCATCGCCATCTCCGCGTTGGCGAAGGCGGCCCCGCCCCGCGTCACCGTCGCGCCGTCCACCATGATGGTGGCGCCGTCGCGCACTCCGGCCTCTTCGCCGGTGATGAGCTGCACGGCCTGCCGGCCGGCCGCCGACTGCGCGCCGAGGAGCACGGAGGCCAGGCCGTGCAGCGTCACCCCCTTGGCGCGATCGACCACCTCGGGCGGGAGATCGTCGTAGCGAAGCGCCACGACCCACTGCGCGAGCTGGCGGCTGAGCGATGCCATTCGTTCCTGCTCCTTCGTTCAGGTAGGGCGCGGCCACGGCGGAACTGCCGCCGCCCGGGGGGGTCCTGGCTTATACCGGCCAGGCCCGCCCGGGCGGACCGATCGCTGGGAGACTACCGCAGGGGCGAGAACGAGGCCGGGATCAGGAGCTTGTTCTCCTGCCGGGCCGGCCGCACCCCGGACTGGGGCGGCCACTGGCCGTCCTTGCGGGACTCTTCCCGGACCCGCGTGCGCTCGTTGGAGTCCTTGTAGACCCAGACGTGCACGAACTTGTTGAGGCCGCCGAGCTCGCTGGTCCAGCAAGCGGCCAGCGGGGAGAGCTTCTCCCGGGCGGGCACGGCCTTGCCCCACGCCTCCAGCACCTTGGGGAGCTCGCCGGGCAGGTAGGTGTAGATACGCATCTCGTAGAAGTTACCCGTTCCGAAGTCGCGGCTGCCCAGTGGCTGCATGAACGGCGCAGGGATCATGATGTCGGACTGCTGCTCCACGATGAGGTCCCGGCCGCCCGGTAGCGCGTTGAGCTCGGCGTCCTTGGCCATGGCATCGCGGACCTTGGTGCGGTGCTCCAGGTTCTCGTAGGGCCAGGCGTGGATGACCTGGTTGAGGGGGCCGAAGTCGGTGTGCCAGAAGGCCCCCAGCTTGGAGTGCTTCTCCCTCAGTGCCTTGCGCTTGGCGAAGCGGTCCTCGAACTCCGCCACGGCGCCGGTCTTGAGCGTGTACGTGCGGACCTCGTAGATCATGCGCGCCTCCTTGTCTCGAGCTACCTCGCTTCCTACTCGCGAATGCGGCTCCGGTCAAGCGTATACTCCCGGGCCATGACCACCGTGGGAGCCGGCCGCTACACGTACGAGATGGTCGAGAAGTGGGCCGTCCTGCCGGACGGCTGGACCTTCGGACCCGTGAGCGCCGTCGCCACCGATTCCCAGGATCGGGTCTACGCCTTCCAGCGGAAGGAGCCGCCGGTGCTGGTGTTCGACCGCAGCGGGACCTTCCTCTCTTCGTGGGGCAGCAGCGCCTTCGCCGATCCCCACGGGATCTCCATCACCAACGACGTGGTCTATCTCACCGACCGCAACGACCACGTGGCCCTGAAGTTCACGCTGGACGGCAAGCCGCTCATGGTGCTCGGCAAGCGCGGTCAGCCCTCGGACACCGGGGCCACGAAAGGACATCGAGCTGCCCCCACGCTCGGCGGGACCGTTCAACAAGCCCACCGAGATGGTGGTGGCGCCCTCGGGCGAGTTGTACGTCTCCGACGGCTACCGCAACAGCCGGGTGCATCGCTTCTCGTCCGAGGGCGCCCTGCTGGCCTCGTGGGGCAACCCCGGCAAGGAAGCCCCGGGCGCCCCCACAGCCTCTGGGTCGACCGCTACGGCAACGTCTACGTGTGCGACCGGGAGAACAGCCGGATCCAGGTCTTCACCGGGGAGGGGCGCTTCGTCACGCAGTGGCGGGAGCCGCCGTTGATCCTCCTCGCCCGCGGGCCTATGCTGTCGGCCACGGACCCATCCAGGAGGATCGGACATGGCGCTTTCCACAGGCTTCATCGGCGTCGGCAACATGGGCAATCCCATGGCCTTCAACGTCCTCAAGGCTGGCTTCGCGATGACGGTCTTCGACGTCAACCCCCGCGCTATGGAGAACCTCATCCAGGCCGGCGCCCGCAAGGCCGGGGCGGCGCCCGAGGTCGTCGACGGCGCCGACATCGTGTTGACCTCGCTGCCGGCCTCGCCGGACGTCGAGGCCGTCTACCTGGAGCCCGGCGGCCTGGTGGACCGCGCCAAGCCGGGCACGATCCTGATCGACCTGAGCAGCGTGCTGCCCTCCACGCCCAAGAAGATCGAGCCTCGGGCCAAGGCGCGCGGAGTCCATTTCTTGGAGGCGCCGGTGAGCGGGGGCGTCACGGGGGCCCGGGCCGCCACCCTGGCCATCATGGTGGGTGGCGACGCCGAGCCCCTGTCCCGGGCCCAGCCGGTGCTGCGGGCCATCGGCCCCAACATCTTTCACGTCGGCAGGCCAGGCGCCGGCAACACCATGAAGGCCATCAACAACATGATGTCCTGCGTGAACGCCCTGGCCATGATGGAGGGACTGGTCCTCGGCGTGAAGGCGGGACTCGACCCGATGACGATCTACGAAGTCGTGAAGGCGAGCAGCGGCGGCAGCAAGGCCCTGGAGCGCATCCCCCGCGCGATCATCCCCCGCGACTTCGCGCCGGGCTTCAAGGTGGCCTTGATGAACAAGGACCTCGACACCTTCAACTCGATCGCCCGGGAGCTGCACGTGCCGGTGAGCTTCTCCAACGTCGCCCAGCGCTACGAGCAGGCCGCGCTGGCCGCCGGCCTGGGCGAGCAGGACACCACCTCAGTCTTAACAATCATCGAGCGTCTGGCTGCCGCGCAGGTCCCTGGCTCAAGGACTCCTTGAGGACTTCGTAGACCGCCGCCTTGATATCGTCGCGGCTCGGCAGAGCCGCCCGCTCCAGGGCCGGGCTGTAGGGCACGGGGACAGGCGCGGCGCAGACCCGGCGGACGTGGGTCTGCAGGACCCGGAACGTCTCGGGATCTTCGACTAGCAGCGCGGCGATCTCCGACGCCGCCGAGCAGGTCGCCGGCGCTTCGTCCACGATCACCACGCGGCCGGTCTTGCGGGCCGACGCTCTCAGCGTCTCGACGTCCAGGGGAACCAGGGTCCGCGGGTCGACCACCTCGATGGAAATCCCCTCCAGGGCCAGCTCCTCGGCCACCGCCAGCGCTTCCGACACGTAGTAGGCGAGGCCGACGATGGTCACGTCGGTGCCGGCCCGCTTCACCTCGGCGGCCCCGAGAGGCACCAGATGATCGCCATCGGGCACGGGGCCGGTCATCGTGGCCAGCCGGCTGCACTCGAAGGAGACCACGGGGTTGTTGTCCCGGATGGCGCTCTTGAGCAGGCCCTTGGCGTCGGCTGGCGTGGACGGCAGCACGATCTTGAGGCCGGCCAGATGCATCCACATCGAGTACGGGCTCTGTGAGTGCTGGGCGGCCAAGCCCATGCCGCCCCCGGTGGTGCAGCGGTACGTCACCGGGAAATCGGCCTGGCCCCCGAACATGTACCGGATCTTGCTGGCCTGGTTGACGATCTGATCCATGGCCACGAAGGAAAAGGTCACCATTCGCCAGTTGACGATGGGGCGGAAGCCGCAGCCCGCCGCCCCCAGGCCCATGCCGGTCAGCACCGACTCGGAGATCGGCGTGAGGCGCACGCGCTCGGGACCGAACTCCGCGAGGGGATCTCCCGTGAACTCGGTGGCAATGGTGAACACCCGCGGATCGCGCCGCATCTCCTCGGCGACAGCTTCTTCCAGGGCCTTCTGAAACGTGATCTCACGCATGCTCGGCTCCCGGCCGCCTACTCGGCGAACATGTCGACCAGCAGATCCTTGGGATCGGGAAAGGGGCTGGCCTCGGCGAAGGCCACGGCGTTGTCGAGATCGGCCTTCACGCGCTCGCGCATCGCGCGGAGGTCGGCGGTGGTGAGCCAGCCTTCGCCGAGCCCGCGCTGCTCCAGGCGCGCGATGGGGTCGCGGGCCTTCCAGGCCGCAATCTCCTCGGCCGGGCGGGTCTCCGGGGGCACCGTAGCCCGCATGTTGTGAAAGTGCCAGCGGTACGTCTTGCACTCGAGGAGGGTCGGGCCCTCGCCGCCGCGGGCGCGGGCGACGGCCTCGCCGGTGGCCGCCGCGACGCCCAGCACATCGTTGCCGTCGGCGACAACGCCGGGCATCCGGTAGGGGCCGGCGTGCGCGGCGATGTCGACGTTCGGATGCTGAACGCTCACCGCGTTGTTGGCCGCGTACTGGTTGTTCTCGCAGACGAAGACAACGGGCAGCTTCCAGATCGCGGCGATGTTGAGGGCCTCGTGAAATTCCCCCTCAGCGACGGCACCGTCGCCGAAGAAGCAGACGGCCACGCGGCCCTGGCCCTCGAGCTGGGCGGCCAGGGCCGTCCCGCAGGCGATAGGCAGGCCGCCGCCCACGATGCCGTTGGCCCCCAGTATCCCCACCGAGAAGTCGGCGATGTGCATGGAACCACCCTTGCCCTTGCAGTAGCCGTCCACGCGGCCGAGCAACTCGGCCATCATGCGCCGGATGTCGGCACCCTTGGCGATGCAGTGCCCGTGGCCGCGGTGGGTGCTGGTGACGCGGTCGCTCACGGCCAGCTGGGAGCACACCCCGACCGCGACCGCCTCCTGGCCGACGTAAGGATGGAGAGATCCATAGATCTTGCCGGCCAGCCGGAGCTGGATGGCCCGCTCGTCGAACTCCCGGATCAGGATCATCGTGCGCAGCATCTGGACCATCTGCCCCGTGTCGAGCGTCATGGCATGCTCTCCTCAGCCGGCCCCGTGGTGCGCGCAAGGTATCATACGCGCGGTGCTCTTCCTCATCCGCCACGGCGAGACGCTGGGCAACGCCACGCGCATCGTCCAGCTCCCGGACAGCCCGCTGTCACCGCGCGGGGTGGGTCAGGCCCAGCGGCTGGCCCGTCGCCTGGCCGCGACCGGCATCACGCGCATCGTGGCCAGCGACCTCACCCGGGCCACGATGACGGCCGAGCCCCTGCAGCAGGCCACCGGCGCTCCCGTGCAGATCGAGCCCCTCCTGCAGGAGCGCAACTTCGGCGATCTGCGCGGGCGCTCGTATGACGAGATCGGGGTCGACATCTTCGCGCCGGACTTCACGCCGCCGCACGGCGAGACCTGGGAGGTCTTCCACGCTCGGGTCGATCGGGCCTGGGCCCTCGTGCAGGCGCTAGCCGCGCAGGGCCACTCCCTGGCGGTCATCACGCACGGCCTCGTCTGCCGCTCGCTGGCCGCGCGCCACCTGATCCTGCCCGCGGGTCAGGAGGTGCCGCTTCGCTGGACGAACGCCTCGGTGACCGAGGTTGACGGGCCCGCGCCCTGGCGAGTGCGGCTGCTCAACTGCGCCGCCCACCTCGACGATCCCGGCGGCGCTAGCGTCGATACCGGGGCAGTGTCTTGAGCGGCCCAAAGAACACGGGACGGGCCATGCGGCTGACCGGGACCTCGATCAGCACCGGGCGGTCCATCTGGACGGCATCGGCCACGAGCCGGCCGACCTCGGCGGGCTCCTTGGCCCGGCGGCCCACCAGGCCGTAGGCCTCGGCCAGGCGGACGAAGTCGGGGTTGTGCAGGTCGGCCGCGAACTTGCCGCCCCAGTGCTCGTCGAGGTCGCGGCCGACGTTGCCGAGCGCGTTGTCGTTGAACACCACGGCCACGACGTTGATCTGCTGGTGGACGGCCGTGGCCAGCTCCTGGCCGTTGTAGAGGAAGCCCCCGTCGCCGCAGATCGCGATCACGGGCTGCCGGGGGCAGGCGACCTTGGCTCCCAGCGCGGTCGGGTACTCGAAGCCGAGGTTGCCCGAGTAGGACGAGGTCAGATAGGTGCGCGGCTGGTAGACCGGCCAGAAGGGACGCGAGAAGTAGCCGATCTGGGTCATGCCGGCGACGACGATGGCGTCCTCGGGCGTGCCGGCCCGCAGGGATTTCAAGATCGACGTGTTGGGCTCCTGGGTCATGTGCGACGCGATCTCACCTCGCAGCGTCTCGCGCTCGGCCTTGCGCGGGGCGCGGGGGGGCCCGCCCGCCCGCAGCCGCTCGAGGAGCCGCTCCAGCGTGGCCCGCGCGTCACCGACGAGCCCGATCGTCTTCGCGTGGTTCCGGCCGATCTCCCCGGCGTCGGCGTCGATTTGAATGACCGGCTGCTCCGCCGCGAGCGCGGCCAGGGCCAGGCGGCTGCCCACAGCGAGCACGAGGTCGGCGGCGTCGAGGTAGGCCCGCAACGGGCCCTTCGGCCAGAGCCCGGCCCCGAGCGACAGCTCGCTGGCGTCGCTCACGGCGCCCTTGCCCTCGGCGGTGGTGGCCACGCCCGCTTCCAGACAGGCGGCGACTGCGGCCAGCGCCTCGTGGGCGCCGGACAGATGGACGCCGCCGCCGGCGTAGATGACGGGACGGCGGGCGGCCAGCAGCAGCTCGGCGGCGCGGTCCACCTCGGCGGCCGGGGCGGCGGGGCGAGGTGCGTGGCCGGCCGCCACCAGCTCGGCCTCGGCCTCCTCTTCCATCACGTCCCACGGCATGTCGACGATCACCGGCCGCGGGCGGCCGCTCCGCAGCTGGCCGAACGCCTCGTGGACCAGGCGTGGCGCGTCCGCGACCTGGCGGATGCTGGCGCGCCACTTGCTCACGCCGGCCATGGCGTCGAGCTGGTTGTCCAGCTCGTGGAGCACTCCGATGTGCTTGCCGATCTGGTGGCGGGGGATCTCGCCGGCGATCATCAGCACGGGGGACGATGCGGAGTAGGCAGTGTTGAGACCGGAGGCGGCGTTCAACAGCCCCGGTCCCGGGACCACGAGGGCCACGCCGACGCCACCACCCGCGCGGGCGTAGCCGTCGGCCATGAAGCTCGTGGCCCCCTCGTGGCGACAGGTGATGAAGCGCAGCGCGGGCTCGTCCCGCAGGGCGGCGATGACGCCGTAGAGCTGCACGCCCGGAAGCCCGAAGACGACCCGCGCGCCTTCGCGGGCCAGCGTCTTGACGATCGCCTCGCCACCCGTCATCACCGCCATCACTGGCTCCTTGTCGTGTCCCTAGCTCGAGAAGAACTCTAGCATCAAGCGATTGACCTCGGGGGCGTTCTCGTAGGCTGACCAGTGGCCGGCCCCGGGAATGCGGTGCAGATCGAGCGCGCCCACGGCCGCGCGGATCTCGCCGATCAGCAGATCGGCGGGTCGGAACGGCGGATCGTCGCGCTCGCCCCAGAGCAGCCGGATCCGACAGTCGAGCTGGGCGAGGTCGCCCAGGAGCGTGCCGCCGCCGCTCACCTTGCGGCTGTTGAACCGGCTCCGCCGGACGCACTCGGCCTGGATGTCCACCGTGTCCTCGGTGATGCTGGCCGGGTCGCTCAGCATATTGACCAGCAGGTTGTGGCGGCAGATCTCACGGAAGCGCTTCTCGTCGTCGCCCGCCTCCCGGTAGCTCCGGGTCGGCCGCTCGGCGAAGCGCCGCGTGGGAAAGCCGCCCGGCGAGATCAGACACAGGTGCGTCACCCGCGGCCCGAGCCGGCGCGCGAGGCTCGCGGCGAGCGCCCCCCCGAACGAGAATCCGGCCAGCCGCAGCGGGCGGGGCCCTGGGAACATGTCGATGAACAGCTCGTGCACGAGATCCAGGTAGGCCGGTCCGGTCAGCTCGCGCGACACGGGCGCCGAGGCGCCGTACGCGGGGTGATCCAGGGCATGCACCGTGAAGCGGGTCGCCAGCGTCTCGACGTTGCGGACCCAGTGCTTCCACGAGCCCATGCCGCCGTGGAAGAGGACCACGTCCGGCCCGCTCCCGCCCCGGTGCACCGCCATCCCGGGGGCATGGCCGTCGGGCGGGAGGGGATCCACGATCAGGTGAGCCGAGGCCGCACGCGCGGGTCGAACCCGACGCCGAAGGTCATGGGCCATGATCATGGCACAGATCACGCGACGCTCACCAGGGGTTCACGCGGCGCTCTATCTCTGCTACCTGCTCGTGCAGCCGTTCCTGCCGGCGCCGGTCTTCTGGGGCTTCGTCATGGCGCTCCTGGCGCTCGTGCCCATGCTGGGGACCTTTCTCGTCTGGGGCCCGCGGCGATCTTCCTGGCCCTCGGCGGGCAGTGGGGCAAGGCCATCACGCTCGTCGCGTGGGGGGCGATCGCCATCGGCCTCGTCGACAACCTGCTCTATCCCTTTCTCGTACGCTCGCGCATGCGGCTGCACACCCTTCCGGTCTTCTTCGCGATCCTGGGCGGGGTGTCGCTCTTCGGCGCGGCCGGCATCGTGGTGGGTCCCCTGATCCTCTCCGTCACCGACGCCCTCATCGACGTGTGGCGTCGCCGTACCGCGCAGGGCCGGACGGCGGACCGGGCGGCGACGTAGCCGTTACGCCCCCGGCAGGGCGCGGGCCAGCGGGCCGCGCAGACGCCGGGGCGTCACCCGACGCAGCACCAGCGCGTCCCCGCCCACGAACGCGGCCAGCGACCGCAGCGCGGCGGCCAGCCCGGTGAACGCTCCCTCCTGATCGACGCCCGCCTCTCCGCCCGGCGCCACCGCGCCGGCGGCGAACCACGGCTCGAAGTGCACGTGACGGACTTCCAGCCGGCGCTCGGCACGATGGGCCTTGGCGTCCACCCGGCCGATGAGCCACCCGTCGTGGAGAATGGGCAGGGTGTAGTAGCCGTGCACGCGCTGGTGGCCCGGCGTGTAGACCTCGATGCGGTAGTCGAAGGCGAACAGCCGAGCCACGCGCTCGCGGTGCCAGAGCAGGGAATCGAAGGGTGAGAGCAGCGTGGTGCCCCGCGCGGCCGCGGCCGGTCGCCGCGCGCGAGCCAGCGCGGACAGGTCGCGCGTCAGCACGAGCCAGCGCTCGGGCCGGCCGGCCACGGCGATCTCCTTCACCTCGCCCCGCTCGATCATGGCGCGCAGGGCGACCCGGCGCCCGCCCGGCCCGAACCGGGGGAACGTCAGATAGCCGGCCAGGTCGCGCTCGGTCGCGGCGCCCATCGCGTGCAGCGAGCGCTCCAGGTGCCAGCGCGCGAACTCCGCCGCCGACACCGGCGTGTCGTCGAGCCCGCCGGGGATGGCGCGCTCCAGGAGGTCGTACCGCTTGTGGAAGTGCTGGCGGGAGTGGACCGTGAGGGCGCCGGTCATCCACAGATAGTGCAGCGCGTGCTGCACGGGCCGCCACGACCACCATCCGCCTCCGCCGCGCGGACGGCGTCCGTCGAAGTCCGCGCCCGCCATCGGGCCGTTGGCCGAGATCGCCGTCCTCACCTGGCCCAGCACCTTGGGGTTCCGCCGGAGCCAGGCGGACCAGCCGGTGTGCCGGATCCGATAGTCGAGCATCGCCCGGCGCCACCAGGGCAGCGTCGTCGTCGGCACCAGACAGGCGGCGTGCGCCCAGTATTCGAAGAGGAGGCGGCGCCGGTAGACGGCGCGATCGAGCCAGGCGCGGTCGTAGGGCCCGAAGCGGCTCCACAGCGTGAGGTAGTGCGCGCGATCGAGGACGTTGATGGAATCCAGCTGCAGCCCGCTCACGTCGGCGACGAAACGGCCCAGACGCCGCGTGGTGAGCCGGGCGGTGTGGGGCCGGGCCAGGTGCTGGCGGGCGAGAAAGAGCGCGGTGACGGCGGACAGCGGGACAGCCTGGCGCGACATTGCCACGCAGCCTACCACGCCAGCCCGGCCGGTCGTCCTTGACACGGGGCTTCGCCCGGCGCACAGTCTGGGACCGTTGTCGGAAAGAGGGCCCGATGGACTTCGGAGTGTTCGTCGAGCAGATGCGCCGCGGCGTCAATCAGGCCGAGGCGTTCCGCGACACACTCGAGCTCGCCGACGCGGCGGAGCGGTGGGGCCTCGACATCGTCTGGCTGGCCGAGATGCTGGTCAACCCCGCCCGCTCGGTGCTCTCGGCCCCTCTGATCATGTCGGGCTTCATCGTGGCCCGGACCACGCGCCTGCGCGTGGGCACCGCGGTCCAGCTCTTGCCCCTGAACCATCCCCTGCGCGTGGCCGGCGAGATCACCACGCTCGATCACCTGAGCCAGGGACGGTTCGATTTCGGTATCGGGCGCAGCGGCGCCCCCCGGGCCTACGACGCGCTGGGGATCCCCTACGAGGAGAGCCAGGCGCGCTTCTTCGAGGCCCTGGAGATCATTCTGCAGGCCTGGAAGGGCGAGGCGTTCAGCTACGAGGGCAAGTTCCACCGGTTCGCCAACGTCACCGTCACCCCGCGGCCCTTTCGCACCCCGCATCCCCCGATCCGGATGGCGGCGACAACCCCGGAGACGTTCCCCCGGGTGGGCAAGATGGGCATCCCCATCTTCGTCGGGCTCCGCGGCATGGACATCCCGGAGCTGTCAGGATGCCTGCGGACCTACCGCCAGGCGTGGCGCGAGGCGGGACACCCCGGCGACGGGGACGCGTGCCTGCGGATTCCGCTCTACGCCGCACCCACCGAGCAGGCGGCGCGGGAGGAACCGAAGGAGACCATCATCTACTATTTCCAGCGCCAGGCCGATCTCACGCGGGCGCCGATCGGGCGGGCCGGGACCGGACCGGTCGAGCGGCGGCAGCAGCAGGCCGAGCGGCTGGCGACCCTCTCCTACGACGACATCCTGACCCGGAAGGTGGCCTTCGGCTCCGGCAAGGGGTTGATCGAGCGGCTGGGGCAGCTCCGGCACGAGCTCGGCGTGAACGGGATCGCCGCCGAGCTGAACCCCGGCGGCCTCTTGCCGATGGCGCAGGAGCTGCGGAGTTTGCAGATCCTCACCCAGCAGGTGATGCCGGCGTTCAAGTAGTCAGGGCGTGAGGATCAGCTTTCCCACCGACTGCCGTGATTCGAGGTAGCGGTGGGCCTCGGCGGCCTGGGCCAGCGGGAACGTCCTGTGGATGTGCAGCTTGAGCCGGCCCTCGCGCAGCAGCGCGAAGCAGCGGTCGGCGCTCTCGCGGGTCATCTCGGGGAACCCTCGGGTCACCGTCGGGAGCATGAAGCCGCTCACCTTCTGCGACTTCGGCGAGAGCGTAGTGAGGTTGAGCGGGTCGGTTGGCCCGCCGGCCCGGCCGTAGAGGACGAGGTGGCCGAAGGGGGCCAGACAGCGCAGGTCCTCCTCGAAGGTCGGCTTGCCGACCGCATCGAGGATCAGGTCGACCCCGCGGCCCTCGGTCGCGGCCAGCACCTCGTCGGCGAATTTCCCGCTCGCGTAGTTGATGACGGTTCCGGCACCGTGCGCGCGGGCCAGCTCGGCCTTGGCGTCGCTCGACACCGTGCCGATCACGCGGGCCCCGGCCACCCGGGCCAGCTGCACGGCGGCCAGCCCCACGCCGCCGGCGGCGGCATGGACGAGCACGCTGCGCCCGGGACCCGTGGTGTCGGCCGTGTGGAGCAGATGGTAGGCGGTCAGCACCTGGACCAGGAATGCGGCGCCGGTCACGAAGCTCACGGACTCGGGCAGGGGCACGACCATGAAGGCCGGGCTCACGCAGTACTCCGCGTAGGCCCGGCTGGTGAAGGCGGCCACGCGCGCCCCTGGACGGAACTCCGTCACGCCCTCGCCCACGGCCTCGATCACCCCGGCGGCTTCCATGCCCGGCGTGTCGGGCAGCTTGGGCTTCACGACGTAGGTGCCCTGGCGAAAGCGCGTGTCGGCGAAGTTCACGCCGATCGCGTGGTTCCGGATCAGCACCCCGCCAGGCCGCACGTCCGGCCGGGGCACGTCGGCCAGGGTCAGGACCTCGGGACCGCCCGTCTCCGCGAAGACGATCGCTTTCATCCGGTCTTCCCTCCCCGGGCCTGCCACCGGTT
>JBOHPM010000010.1:0-20122 GCA_050731715.1 Candidatus Rokuibacteriota bacterium | reverse complement strand
GGGATTGCGGCGCCATTCCCGCAAGATGTCGCGTATCTGTATCAATCGCGCGCGCTCCGCGCTCCTCGCGGGTGCGATGTCCATCTGATCGAGCACGGCGACTTCGAGATCGGCGAGCCCTCCGGCGTGATCGAAGGCGAGAAAAGCGAGGCCGTCAGCGAGCGGGATCATGGACACACCGCGCAGCCGCGCGAAGATCTTCGATTGCACCACGATGAGGGCGCGCCGGCCTGACAGATGCACGAGCTCGATAAGGGGCGCGGGACCGATCGGCCGCCGCCCACCCTCCCCGAGGATCGGCTTGACCAGCCGTGCGATTGCCCAGCCGGGATCCGAGTGAACAGTCCGGAGGGCCTCGAGCACCTCTTCTGGCAGCGTCAGCGCGACCACTTGCGAGGGCCGCCCGAACTTCGGCGGGCGACCCCGCCGCGCGGGCCGTCGCATCGCGGCGTCGGCACTGCGCAACGGCGTCGGCTTCGAAGGCGGTTTCCCTCTCCGCTGTCCCATCCCACCCCCTGAATGCCAGCGGTCTGTGCACGGCCGCAGAATTAACTTGACTAAAATAGTTCAGCCGTATATTAATGGCGAAAAATTACGGGTACCCTGGAGACGAAACGATGATGCCAGAATCCAGGCGTGTTCTCCAGAGGCCTCCGGGCCCCGGAGGGCCGACGACGCTCCGGGCCCTCCTCTGGGAGCGCAGGTGGTTCTGGCTCGGCCCGCCGCTCGTGATTCTGGCGCTGCTCGCCGGGCTTGCCCTCTGGGTCGGCACGCCCTAGCGATCGGGTCCCGTTCGCCCACCTCGGTTCAGCCGCTCAGGAGACTGCGGGCGCCACGGCCGGCGCCGAGGTCGGGCGGGTCGAGACTGGCTCCTCGCGGATCAGCAGGGTGAGACCGGACGCGACGATGGCCAGCACGGCCGCTGACACGAACGCCGCGGAGTAACCGCCGGTCCACTCGAAGATCCAGCCGGCCAGCGCCGCGCCCAGGGCGGCGCCCACCTGGTGCGCGAAGAAGATCCAGCCCGAGAGCTCGCCCACCGAGTAGCGCCCGAAGATGTTCGCGGTCAGCGTGGTGGTGGGGGGCACCGTCGAGATGTAATTGAGCCCGAACAGCGCCGCCCACAGGTGCAGGGATGGCACGTCCCAGACGTAGAGGAGGAACAGCAGGGAAAGGCCGCGGACGAAGTAGTAGGTGGCCAGGGGGCCGCGGCGGCCCAAGCGATCACAGAGCCACCCCGAGCCGATCGTGCCCACGATGTTCAGCGCGCCCATCACGCCGAGCGCGGAAGAGGCCTGCAGCGGCGTGAAGTTGTGCTCGAGGGCGTGCGGCATGAAGTGCGTGAGGATCATCCCATTCGAGGTGTAGCCGCAGACGAAGAACGTGGCCACGAGGAGCCAGAACTGCGGCCACTGCGCGGCTTCGGTCACCGAGACGCGGCCCGCCTGCTGGATGGCGGCGGCCTGGGCCGCGGTCCGCAGGGGCCCGCTGGATCCGTAGGGCCGCCCGCCAAGATCCTCGGGGTTGTTCCGGATGAGCCAGGCGCCGATCGGGAACACGAGGACCACGAGCCCGACCCCCAGCCACAAGAAGCTCGACCGCCAACCGAAATACAGCGTCAGCGCGGTGGCGAGCGGGATGACGATGAGCTGCCCCGCCGACATTCCTCCGGCCGCGATCCCCATGGCCAGTCCGCGTCGGGCCTCGAACCACCGGCTCACGACCGTGGAGCCCGTGCTCATGGCCACGCCACCCGCGCCCAGCGCCGTCAGGACACCGGCGGTCAGGTAGATGTGCCAGAGCTCCTGCACGAAGGCCGAGCCGATGGTCCCGAGGCCGAGGAGGACCAGGGAGAGAGCGATGACCCGACGCGGGCCCCAGAGATCGGCCAGGCGCCCCACCCACGGACCGACCGCGCCCAGCAGGAGCAACGAGATCGCGGCAGCACCCGACAGCGCCCCGCGGGTCCAACCGAACTCCGCCTCCATTGGCTTGATGTAGACGCCGAAGACCGCCCGCAGCCCGGTGGACGCCATCATGCACACCGTCAGCGCACCGAGGATGACCCAGGCCGGGTGCAGGGAGCGGACGCGGCTCACGGCCTTGAGATGGGCCGGGGCAGGCGGGGGATTCGAGACCGTTTACTTGGCCCGGCTCAGCACGATCTGGTCCCGTTCGGCGTCCACGCTCACGGTGTCGCCCTCGGCGAACTCGCGCTCCAGCAGCTTGAGGGCCAGCGGGTCCTGGACCAGCCGCTGGATGGTCCGCTTGAGGGGTCGGGCGCCGAAGGTCGGATCGTAGCCCTCGCGGGCCAGCAGCGCCTTGGCCGCCTCGGTCACCTCGAGCTCGATCCGCTTGTCGCTGAGCCGCCGCCGGAGATGGTCGAGCTGGATGTCGACGATGCGGCTGAGCTCTCCGCGGCCCAGGGGGCGGAAGATCACCACCTCGTCGACCCGGTTGAGGAACTCGGGCCGCAGCGTCTGCCTGAGCTCGGCCATGATCAGCGGTCGGACCTTCTCGGGCTGCTCGTACTCCCGGAAGATGTGGGCTCCGAGGTTCGACGTCATGATCACGACGGTGTTGCGGAAGTCCACCGTCCGGCCGTGGCCGTCGGTGAGCCGGCCGTCGTCCAGGAGCTGCAGGAGCACGTTGAAGACGTCGGCGTGGGCCTTCTCGATCTCGTCGAACAGGATGACCGCGTAGGGCCGGCGCCGGATGGCCTCGGTGAGCTGACCACCCTCGTCGTAGCCGACGTACCCCGGGGGGGCTCCGATCAGACGGGCCACCGTGTGCTTCTCCATGTACTCCGACATGTCGAGGCGGATCATGGCCCGCTCGTCGTCGAAGAGAAACTCGGCCAGGGCCCGGGCGGTCTCCGTCTTGCCCACCCCCGTGGGACCGAGGAAGAGGAACGAGCCGATGGGCCGATTCGGATCGCTGAGCCCCGAGCGGGCCCGGCGCACGGCGTTGGCCACTGCCCCGATCGCCTCGTCCTGGCCCACCACGCGCTGGGCCAACCGCTGCTCCATCTGTAACAGCTTCTGGGTCTCGCCCTCCAGCAGCCGGGTGACGGGAATGCCGGTCCACTTGGCCACGGTGGCCGCGATGTCCTCCTCGTCCACCTCGTTACGCACCATCGGCCCGGAATCTTGTGATCGGCTGGCGCGGGCCTCGAGGTCGGCGCGCTCACGCTCCAGACGGGGCAGGGTGCTGTGCTGGATCTCGGCTGCGCGACTCCAGTCGGCGGCGCGCTGGGCCTCGGCCAGCGCGTGCTGGGCGGCCTCGACGTCGGTCTTCACCTTCGTGAGCCGGTCCATGTCGGTCTTCTCGGCGTCCCAGCGGGCCCGGAGCGCGGTGGCCCGTTCCTTGAGCTCGGCGAGCTCGGCATCCAGTCGACCGAGCCGCTCGCGCGCGGCAGCATCGTCCGTGTCTCGCGCGACCGACACCCGGTCGATCTCCAGCTGCATGATGCGGCGCTCGACATCGTCCAGCTCCTGGGGCTTGGACTCCATCTGCATGCGGATGCGAGCCGCGGCCTCGTCCACCAGGTCGATGGCCTTGTCGGGCAGGAAGCGGTCGGCGATGTAGCGGTGGGAGAGCACGGCGGCGGCCACCAGCGCGGCGTCCTTGATCTTGACGTTGTGGTGGCGCTCGTAGCGCTCCTTGAGCCCGCGCAGGATCGAGATGGTGTCCTCCACCGACGGCTCCCGCACCATCACCGGCTGGAAGCGGCGCTCCAGGGCCGGGTCCTTCTCGATGTGCTTGCGGTACTCGTCGAGCGTGGTGGCGCCCACACAGCGCAGCTCGCCGCGCGCCAGCGCGGGCTTGAGCATGTTGGCGGCGTCCACCGCCCCCTCGGCCGCGCCGGCCCCCACGATGGTGTGCAGCTCGTCGATGAAGCAGATGATCTGCCCCGCGGCCTCGGTGATCTCGCGGAGCACCGCCTTCAGGCGGTCTTCGAACTCGCCGCGGTACTTGGAGCCGGCCACCATGGCGCCGATGTCCAGCGAGATGAGGCGCTTGCCCTTGAGGCCCTCGGGAACGTCGCCGGCCACGATGCGCTGGGCCAGACCCTCCACGATGGCCGTCTTGCCCACGCCGGGCTCGCCGATGAGGACCGGGTTGTTCTTGGTCCGGCGGGACAGCACCTGGATCACCCGCCGGACCTCCTCGTCGCGCCCGATCACGGGGTCGAGCTTGCCTCGGCGGGCCAGGTCGGTGAGATCCCGGGAATAGCGCTGCAGGGCCTGGTACTTCTCCTCGGGATTCTCGTCGGTGACGCGCTGGGTGCCCCGCACGTCGCGCAGGGCCTGGTAGATGTTTTCCGGGCTGACACCGCCGGCGGCCAGGGCCTGCCCGGCCGCGCCGCCGCGATCCTGGGCGATGCCGACGAGCAGGTGCTCGGTGGAGACGTACTCGTCCTGCAGCCGGGTCGCCTCGTCCTGGGCCCGGTCGAGCACCTTCTCCAGCCGGGGCCCGGCGTACTGGCCGCCGCCGCGCACTCGCGGCACCCGCCCCAGCTCGGCCTGCACGCGCTGCCGGATGGCCTCGGGCTGGGCGCCGAGCTTGCTCAGGACGGGGCCGATGACACCCTCCTGCTGGGCAAGCAGCGCCAGGAGCAGATGCTCGGGCTCGATGACCTGATGCTCGTGCTCGGCGGCGACGGCCAGCGCCGCCTGCACCGCCTCGCGGGCCTTCACCGTGAACTTGTCGAATCGGGGCGGCATCGCGTCTATCCCAAATACGCCCGCGGGTCGTCCGCCCGCAGGGTCATGAGTTTCTGGTACAGCTCCCGCTCGGCCGGCGTCAGCTCCGCGGGCACGACGATCTTCACCTTGACCAGCTGGTCGCCACGGCCGCCGCCCTTCACGCGAGGCATGCCGTACCCGGGCAGCCGAAACGTGCGGCCGCTCGGCGTGCCCGAGGGGATCTTCAGGGAGATCTTGCCCCGGAGCGTGGGAACTTCCACGCTCGCGCCGAGCGCCGCTTCCGGCGCCGTGATGGGGAGCTCGAGCACGAGATCGTCCCCCTTGCGCTCGTAGAGCGGGTGAGGGAAGACCGTGACGCTGAGATAGAGGTCGCCGCGCTGGCCCGGCGCGCCCGTACCTTCCCCGGCGACGCGGACGCGCTGGCCGGTCTTCACGCCGGCGGGGATCTTCACGTCGAGCTGGTGGCGTCCCCGCTGCCAGCCCCGCCCCTGGCACGTGGCGCAGGGCTTGCCGCCCACGTGGCCGGCGCCGTGGCAGGTCGGGCACGGCTCGTCGAGCTCGAGCGTGAACGTCTTCTGGGTACCGTGAAAAGCCTCGTCCAGGCTGATCTCCACGCTGGCCTGGACGTCCTGCCCGGAGGCCCGCCGGCGCCCGCCGCCGCGCCCGGCCCCGCCCAGGAGCTCTTCGACGTCGAACCCGATGCCGCCGCGAGGACCCTGGGCGCCCCGGCCCATGCGCGCGCCGAGATCACCGAAGATCGTGCGGAAGAAGTCAGAGAAATCGCCGGCGTCGTCCCCGTGCTCGAACCGAACGCCGCCGGCGCCACCCGGCGCGCCGCCCGGCCGCGGGGCGTAACGCTGCCAGTCGGGGCCGAGGCTGTCGTAGCGCTGGCGCTTCTCGGGGTCGGAGAGGACCTCGTGGGCCTCGTTGATCTCCTTGAAGCGCTCGGCGCTGTCCTTGCCCTTGGCGACGTCGGGGTGGTACTTGCGAGCCAGCCGACGGTAGGCGGACTTGATCGCCTTGTCGTCGGCCTTGCGGTCGACGCCGAGGATCCTGTAGTAGTCCTTGAATTCGACGGCCATAGGCTCGACACACCGGCCATGCGCCGGCGCGCCTCAACTAAAGTGTAGCAGACGCCTTCGCGCGGGCTTCGCCCGCGCTATCGATTGCTTGGGGGAGGGTTCGGAGGGGGCCGTCGAGGCCCCCTCCGACTCAGTCGCGCCCCGCCGTGAAGGCCACGTAGAGCGACGTGGGTCCCCGCTGGAGCAGCAGGGTGAGGCGGTCACCCTCCTTGACGTCCTTGGTGAGCCGCTCGAAGTCGGCGAGCGACTGCACCCGCTTGCGGTTGATCTCGCGGATGACATCGCCGCGCTGGATGCCGGCCTCGGCAGCGGGGCCGGCGTCATCGACCCGGATCACGACGACGCCGTCCGTCGTCTTGAGATTGAGCTGGCGGGCCATCTCGGCGGTGAGGGGCCGTACCTCGAGCCCGAGCACGGAGCGCGTCGGTCGGGCTCCGGGAGCCCGCGCCTCACGCTCGTCCGGCGCCTCGCCGATCTTGAGCTCGAGGGTCCGCTCGCCCTGATCACGCCAGACCTTGAGCTTGGTTGCGGTCCCCGGCGCAGCGAAGCCCACCGCGCGCTGCAGATCGCCAGCGCTCTCCATCTTCTTGCCGTTGAGCTCCAGCACGATGTCGCCCGCCTGCAGACCCCCCTTGGCGGCGGGGCTATCGGGCACCACGTCGGAGATGAGCACACCCTTCGACTCCTTGGCCCCGAACGACTTGGCCAGCTCCGGTGTGAGCGGCTGGATGGCGATACCCAGCCAGCCCCGGCTGATCTTGCCCTTGGCCAGGAGCTCCGTATAGATACGCCGGGCCATGTTCGAGGGGATGGCGAAGCCGATCCCGGAGCCGCCGGCGACGATGGCGGTGGCGATGCCGATGATCTCGCCCTGCATGTTGACCAGCGGGCCCCCGGAGTTGCCGGGGTTGATGGCGGCGTCGGTCTGCAGAAAGTCGTCGAAAGCTCCCTGGCCGATCTGGCGGGCCTTGGCGCTGATGATGCCGGCGGTGACTGTGGCCTGCAGCCCAAAGGGCGAGCCCACCGCGATCACCCAGTCCCCCACCTCGGTCTTGTCGGAGTCGCCCAGCCGGGCAGAGGGGAACTTGCCCTTACCGTCGTCGAGGCGGAGCACGGCGAGGTCGGTCTTCTTGTCCATGCCGACGACCTTCGCCTTGTGCTTGCTGCCGTCGACGGTGATGACCTCGATCTCGGTGGCCCGCTCCACCACGTGGGCGTTCGTGAGGGCGACGCCGGAGGCGTCGACGATGACGCCGGAGCCCAGGCTGCGCTGCGGAATGCGCTCGGGCGTCTCGCCGAAGAAGCGCCGGAAGAACTCCTCACCGAAAAACTCTTCGAACGGCGTGCGGCCCATCATGCCGCCCCGGCTGACGGTGTTGATGTTGATGACCGCGGGCTTGATGGCTTCCGCCACCCGGGCGAACGTGCCGGTCGTCAGGGGCATCTGCACCGTCATGATCGGCGCCTGCAGGGGGGCCGCGACGGCCCCGGGGCGCTCGGCCCGGCTCAGGGTGAACGCGCCCAGCCCCCCACCCACCAGGAACGCGGCCACGAGCCCTGCCACGAACGTCCGCCACCTGACCTGCCTCATCACTGCCCCTCCTCCATCTTCTCGCCCGCCAGCGCCCGACGCAGCCGCTCGCCGTCCAGCGTCTCGACTCGCTTGAGCTCAGCCGCGGCCGCCACCAGCGTCGCCTTCTTGGTGGTGAGGATGCCGCGCACTCGATCGTGGGTGCGATCCAGGATCTCTCGCACCTCGGCGTCGATGACCCGCGCCGTGTCCTCGCTCCAGTCGCGCTCCCCCGCCCAGGGCATGCCGGGGCCCTTGAGATAGAGCGAGGCGCGATCGCCGAAGGTGACCAGCCCCACGCGCTCCGACATGCCGTACTTCATCACCATGAGCCGGGCCAGCGAGCTGGCCCGGTCGAGATCGTTGTGGGCCCCGGTAGAGACTTCGCCGTACACGAGCTCCTCGGCTACCCGGCCACCCAGGAGGACGGCGATGCGGTCCTCTAGCTCGCTCCGGGTCAGGAGAAAGCGGTCCTCGGTGGGCAGCTGGTAGGTCATGCCCAGCGCGGCGATGCCGCGGGGGATGATCGTGATCTTGTGCACGGGATCGGCGTGGACGACCGAGACCGCCACCAGGGCATGTCCCATCTCGTGGTGGGCCACGATGTCCCGCTCCTTGTCGGAGAGCACCCGGCTCTTCTTCTCGAGCCCGGCCACCACGCGGTCGATGGCCTCCTCGAAGTCCGCCATCTCCACCGCGGCCTTGTCCTTGCGCGCGGCCAGCAGGGCCGCCTCGTTGACGATGTTGGCGAGGTCGGCGCCGGCGAAGCCCGGCGTGCGGGCCGCGATCACGCCCAGGGCCACGTCCGGGCCCAGGACCACGGCCCGCGCGTGCAGCTCGAGGATGGCCGCGCGCCCCTTGACGTCGGGCTTGTCGACCACGACCTGACGGTCGAAGCGTCCGGGACGCAGCAGCGCCTGGTCCAGGACCTCCGGGCGGTTGGTGGCGGCCATGATGATGACGCCCTTGGAGGAGTCGAAGCCGTCCATCTCGGCCAGGAGCTGGTTGAGCGTCTGCTCGCGCTCGTCGTGACCGCCCATGAAGCCGGTGGCGCCGGCCCGCGACTTCCCGATGGCGTCCAGCTCGTCGATGAACACGATGCAGGGGGCCTTGTCCTTGGCCTGCTCGAAGAGGTCGCGCACTCGCGAGGCGCCGACGCCCACGAACATCTCCACGAACTCCGAGCCCGAAAGGGTGAAGAAGGGGACGTCGGCCTCCCCGGCCACGGCCCGGGCCAGCAGTGTCTTGCCCGTGCCCGGTGGCCCGACCAGGAGCACGCCCTTGGGGATGCGGCCGCCCAGCCGTTGGTATTTCTTTGGATTCTTGAGGAAGTCGACGATCTCGATCAGCTCGGCCTTGGCTTCGTCCACGCCGGCCACGTCGTTGAACGTCGTCTTGAGCTCCTTGCGGTCGTAGATCTTGTGCTTGCTGCGGCCGAACGACAGGGCCTGGGTGGGGCCGCCGCCCACCCGCCGCATGAGGAAGACCCAGATGCCGATCATGATGGCCAGCGGGATGATCCACCCGAAGAGCAGGTCTCGCCAGAAGGTCGTCTCGATGCGGCCGGCGAATTCCACCTGGTGCTGCTCGAGCTCCCGCAGGAGCCACTGATCGTCCACACCGGGGATGCGGGTGACGGTGAAGACGCGCGGCTCCTCGTCGTTGCCCAGCAGCTGGCGCAGGCGATCGGAGGTCGGCGAGGCCTGCGGTGTGGGCAAGGCGCCCGGCCTGGCCACCCCGCGAATCTCGCGCTCGGACAGGGCCACGCGCTCGATCTGCCCCCGGCGGAGGAGCTCGAGGAACTTCGACATCGACAGCTCGACGGTCCGCGGGGCGAGCAACCAGGATTGAAGAAGCGACAACACCAGGGCACCGACGAGCAGGTAGACGAGCGAGAACTGCAGGCGCTGAGATAGACGCGGCTTCATCGACGGCTCTGCCTGGATGCTAGCGCCAGGGGTAGGGCGTGTCAACGCCGATGCGCCCGTTTCTGCTTGACACATCAAGGCGTTTGACCTACAACGTCGCTGAAATGGCATGTGACCGGAGGAACAAGCTTGCCTGCCTCGCCCTTCTGTTCGTCGTCGCCGTCCTCGTCCTGGCCGCGCTGAGCGCGGACGCTCAAGACACCACCAAGGAGCCGGCCTATCGCAGCTTCCCCCTGATCGGTTCTCGGCTCGCCGTGTGGGCGGTGGCCCAACTCCACCTCAACTTCGCGGCCTTCATCCTGGGTGTCCCCATCTTTGCCGTCATCATCGAGATCATCGGCTGGCGCACCCGGGACGCGCGCTATGACTGGCTCGCCCACGAGTTCGTCAAGCTCACCTTCGCGGCCTTCTCGACCACGGCGCTCCTGGGGGCCCTGCTGCTCTTCCTCTTCGTCGGCTATTACCCGCGGTTCTGGACGTACATGACCTCCATCTTTTTCCCCACCTACTGGGTCTATGCGCTGCTGTTCTTCGCCGAGACCTTCATCGTCTACCTCTGGTATTACGGCTGGGACTGGCTGAGCGGTCCGCGCAAGTGGATCCACGTCGGCCTCGGCGTACTTTCGAACCTCGTGGGCACCGCCATCCTCTTCGTGGCCAACTCCTGGGTCACCTTCATGATCTCCCCCGGCGGCGTCGACGAGGCCGGACGGCTGACGTCCTTGTGGGCCGCCATCAACAACTTCACCTGGATGCCGATCAACATCCACCGGCTCATCGCCAACATCGTGTTCGGGGGCACCATCGCCGGGGCCTACGCGGCCTTCAAGTTCCTCTCCGCCGAGACCGACGAGGAGCGGGCCCGCTACGACTGGATGGGCTACGTGGGAAACTTCGTGGCCCTCTCGGCCTTCATCGTGCTGCCCTTCGCCGGATACTGGCTCGGGCGCGAGATCTACGCCTTCAACCAGACCATGGGCATCACGATGATGGGCGGTTTCATGTCGTGGCTGTGGATCGTACAGGCCATCCTCATCGGCATCCTCTTCCTGGGCTCGAACTACTACCTGTGGCTGGGCATGGAGCGCATCCCCGGCTCGGAGCGCTACCGCAAGTTCGTCCCCCCGATGCTGTTCATCCTGGTCATCGGCTTCTTGATCTGGGCCACCCCCCGCTCGATGGTGGTGACGCTCGACGAGGCCCGGGCCATGGGCGGCACCCACCATCCGGTGCTGGGCTTCCTCGGCGTGATGTCGGCCAAGAACACCGTCGTCAACCTCATGATCCTCACCACGTTCCTGTCCTACATCCTCTATCGCCGAGCCAACCGCATCTCCACGCGCTCGTGGGTACGCACCGGCATGGCCGTGCAATGGGCGGCGTTCGGAGTGGCCGCGGTGATCGTCATCTTCTACGGGGTCTACGGCTATTTCGTGGAGTCGATGGTCCGCATCGGGTTCTCGGTCTACCAGGTGGGCGCGGTGCTGGCCTGCATCGCGCTGGTCATGGCCATCGACGTCCCCCTGTTCCGGGGCGCTCGTTCCACGGGAGCCATCCGGTGGGGTACCATCGCCCCCCGCTCGCAGTACGTGCTGATCATCCTGGCCGTGACCTTCACCTGGCTGATGGGGCTCATGGGCTTCGCCCGTTCGGGGATCCGCCAGCACTGGCACGTGTACGGCGTCCTGCGCGACAGCTCAGCGGAGGCGGTGACGCCCGCCCTGGGCTACGCCGCCAACATCATTACCCTCATCACCATCGCCTTCTTCGCGCTGGTCATGTTCATGTTTTGGCTGGGGGGGCTCGGAGAGAAGGGCAAGGCCAAGGGCCAGGGGCACGCCCCAGCCCCTCTGATCGCGGGCGGCAGCGACGGGCGCGCTTCCTGAATGCGGATCCCGGTCAGCGTGAAGGTCGGGGCGGTGGCGCTGGGCGTGATGGGCTCGTATGCGGCGTTCAGCAACTCGATTCCGCAGATCGAGTCGCGCCCGCCGCAGGAGCTCAATCTCGAAGGCGGTAACGTGACCCCGGGCCAGCTCGTCAAGGCCGGCGAGGAGATCTACAAGGGCAAGGGGACCTGCGAGGTCTGCCACCGCATCGGTCAGAAGGGCACGCGCGCCCCCGACCTGGCCGGCATCGGCGCCCGGGCCGCCCGGGCCAAGCCGGGCACCAGCGCCAAGCAGTTCCTCCTCGAGTCGCTGGTGAATCCCGGCGCCTTCGTGGTCGAAGGGTACCCGCCCATCATGCCCCCGGTCGACAAGCCCCCCATCGCGCTGAACCGCTCGGAGGTCTGGGCCCTGATGGCGTTCCTCCAGTCGCTCGGCGGAACCGTCGACGTCGCCCTCAACGACATTCCCGCCACGGTCGGGGCCGCGGGCTCGGCCGGTGGCGCCGCCCCCGAGATCAAGATGCCCGGTGACGTCAAGGCCGGTAAGGGGGTGTTCATGGGCAAGGGGGGGTGTCTGGCCTGTCACAAGGCCGGCGACATTCCGGGAACGCCGGTCGGTCCCGACCTGACCCAGATCGCCAAGATCCAGACGCCCGACTACATCATGCGGAAGATCCTGGACCCCAAGGGCATGGGAACCGTCGCCGGCTATCCGCCCGGCGTCATGCCGCCGGTCTTCGGGCAGACCCTGACGGCCAAGGAGTACACGGACCTCGTGGCGTTCCTGCTCACGCTCAAATGACGTTCCTGCGCTCCCGCTTCGTCCAGGCGGTGATCATCCTGGTTGTCGCGGCCGTGCTCTTCCGCTACGGCATCCGACCCGCCGCCCCCTGGAGCGTCTTCACGCTCTACATGGCCATCGTCGTCCTGGGCGTGCTGATCTTCGTCTCCTCGGACGCCGACTCGTGGCAGGGCTTCCTCCGACCGCTGCGGGCCGTGCTGGTCGATCCCGACAAGCGCTACGCCCGCCACGCCCTGGTGATCGTCATTCCCCTGTTGCTCGGCTACTACGCCTATACGCAGGCGGCGGCCAAGCCCCAGGCGCCGCCCGAGCTACGGGCCGTGCATCCCGCGCCCCCCGACACCATCGACTTCCGGGGCAAGTCGTTCAGCATCTCGGGCGCCGACAACCCGCTGCGCAAAGACCAGGCGGCCTACGCCAAGCACGTGGCCGCGGGGGCGGCGATCTACGTCCGCAACTGCGTCTACTGTCACGGCGACAACCTGGACGGCCAGGGCCACTTCGCGTCGGGCTTCAACCCGCCCCCCGCCAACTTCCAGGACCCCGGCACGATCGCCATGCTCCAGGAGGCTTACCTGTTCTGGCGCATCGCCAAGGGCGGTCCCGGCCTGCCGAGGGAATCGACGCCCTGGAACTCGGTCATGCCCGCCTGGGACGATCGGCTCACCGAGGAGCAGATCTGGCAGGTGATCATGTTCCTGTACGACTTCACGGGCCAGCAGCCGCGGCGGTGGGAGGCGCACTGATGCGCGGGATCGCGACGCTCGTCGCGCTCGGGGCTGCCGCCTCGGTGCTCGCCGTCCCGACGCTGGCGATCGGTCAGGCCGGCGATGCCGCGGCCGGTAAGGCGGTCTACGAGCGCAAGTGCGCGGGCTGTCACGGCGACCGCGGCGACGGCAAGGGCCCGGCGGCCGAGCTCCTCGATCCCCGCCCGCGCGACTTCACTTCCGGCGTCTACAAGATCCGCTCGACGGTGAACCGGGTGCCCACCGACCAGGACATCTTCCGGGTCATCACCGCGGGGATGCCGGGGACCTCGATGCCGGGCTGGGCCGCCCTCCCCGAGCGCGAGCGCTGGAACCTCGTCGCCTACCTCAAGACGTTCGCGGGCGACAAGCTCCAGGAGCCGCCCAAGAAGGCCGGGCTCCCGCCGGACGTGCCGCCGTCGGCGGCGTCGCTCGCCCGCGGCAAGGAGATGTTCGAAGCGATCGAGTGCCACAAGTGCCACGGCACGGAAGGGCGGGCCGACGGGCCGTCGCGCGCAGAGCTCAAGGACGACTGGGGTCAGCCCGTCAAGCCGGCCAACTTGAGCAAGCGCTGGACGTTTCGCGGCGGAGCGGAGCGGACGGAGGTGGCGACCCGCATGGCCGTGGGCGTGCTCGGCACGCCGATGCCGGCCTTCCTCGACGCCGTCGAGAAACCAGAGGATATCTGGCACGTGACCAACTACGTGCTGTCGCTGGGCCCCACCGCTCCGCGCTACGCGACCCTGATCACGGTGGCGGCGGTGGAGGAGGCCATTCCCGATGATCCCGCGGCCCCGCTCTGGAGCACGGTCCCGGGCCAGACCATCCCCCTGATGGGGCAGGTGATCATCGACCCCCGGAACTTCAATCCGGCCATCGATACGATCGCCGTGCGAGCGGTCTACAACGACAACGAGATCGCGTTTCACCTCAGCTGGGACGACCCCACGCCGTCCCAGCCCGACGGCAAGCAGATCTTCGCCGATGCCGTGTCTCTGCAGTTTCCCCCTGCGGTGAGTCCGGGCGGCGAACGCCCCTACTTCCTGATGGGGGACGCCTCGGAGGCCGTCTACCTGCTGCGCTGGCAGAGTGATCAGGGTGTGCACGAGGCCGCGGCCAACGGCCCGGCCAAGGTCCGCGCGCTGGCCGGCTCTGAAGCCAGCGGCCGGGCCGTCTTCGACAACGGCCAGTATCGGCTCGTCATCAAGCGGGCCCTGGCCGCGAAGGACGCCACCCGGCTCACGTTTCGCGCGGCCGTGTTTACCCCCATCGCCTTTCAGGCGTCGGACGGCGGCGCCGGGGAGACCGGCGCCAGGATGTCCCTGACCTCATGGTACCATCTGCGGCTGGAGGAGCCCCGGTCGAGCGCTCGTTTCGTGGTACCGCCCGTGGTGGCACTTCTCGCGCTGGGAGGGATGCTGCTGCTCGTATGGGCAGCGAACCGGCGTGGTCAGATCGCATAGCCAGGAGTTCACATTCGTCGGAAGGACAAGGGCGACCAGGACGAAGGAGGTAGAGACGTGATGCGCAGAGTGTTGGGAGCGTGCACGGCGCTGGCCCTGCTGGCCGGCGCGGCGATGTTCGGCGGGCGGATCGCCCCCGCCACCGCTCAGGGCGGCGGCACCGTCGAGGTCGAGGTGAAGTACAACGGCACTCCGGTGGTCGAGAAGATCAAGATCAACAAGGACACCCAGGTGTGCGGGACCGAGGCCACGGTGGAAAAGATCGCGGTGGGGCCCGGCAAGGGGCTGGCCAACGCGGTGGTCTCGGTGCCCACCGCCAAGGGCGCGGCCAAGGCCGTCAAGGGCGAGATCGACCAGAAGGGCTGCAAGTTCATGCCCCACGTCGTGGCCATCGTGCCCGGGGAGCTCGACATCAAGAACTCCGACGGCGTCCTGCACAACATCCACACCTACTCGACGGCCAATGCCCCCATCAACAAGGCCCAGCCCAAGTTCAAGAAGGTGATGACCGAGAAGTTCGACAAGCCCGAGGTCGTCAAGGTCACCTGCGACGTCCACAGCTGGATGCTGGGCTGGGTAGCGGTGGTGCCCACGCCGTTCTTCGGGGTCACCACCGACAGCGGCACGGTCAAGATCGACAACGTGCCGGCGGGCAAGCACAAGGTCGAGGTATGGCACGAGACCCTCGGCAAACAGTCCAAGGACGTCGACGTGAAGGCAGGGGTGGCAACCAAGGTCAGCTTCGAGATGAAGAAGTAGGCCACGGGGAGAGCGCATGCTGAGCTGGTGGCTGCCGGAAAACGTCGCGACCTACGGCGAGGAGATCGACTGGCTGTTCAACCTCATCTACTACATCACCGGGATCACGTTCATCCTGGTGACGGTCGCCTTCCTCGCGTTCATCGTCATGTACCGGGACCGCCCGGGCCGGCGCGCCACCTACACCCACGGCAACACCCCGCTGGAGATCGTGTGGACGGTGGTGCCGTCGCTGATCCTGGTGGTGCTGACCTTCCTGAGCGTGCCCGCGTGGTCCCGGATCAAGATGAGCATGCCCCAGACCGACCTCGTCCTGCAGGTCACGGGCAAGCAGTTCAACTGGCAGGTGACCTACCCCGGACCGGACGGCCGCTTCGGCACGCCCGATGACAAGACGCTCCTCGATGAGATGCACGTGCCGGTGGGCAAGCCCATCCGGGTGAACCTCCGGTCTCAGGACGTGATCCACAGCTTCTTCGTCCCGAATTTCCGCTTCAAGCAGGACGCCGTGCCCGGTCGTGAGATCGCGACGTGGTTCGAGGTGACCAAGCCCGGCAAGTACGAGGCCCCCTGCGCCGAGCTGTGCGGCTTCGGCCACTCCGGGATGCGGGGCTGGATCTACGTGCACACAGCCGAAGAGTACGCGAAGTGGGCGGCCGCGAACCTCGGTCCGGGCGTTCCGGCTACCCAGTCGGCTCAGGCCGAGCCGACGCCGGAGAAGACGGCCGCCAGGGGGGAGAGAGGAACACGATGAGCGCCACCACGGCTCACTCGCACGCCGCCCACGTGGAGCACCACGAGCTGGGCTTCGTCCGCACGTACGTCTTCTCGACCGACCACAAGCAGATCGCCCGCCAGTTCCTCTTCCTCGGGCTGTTCATGATGATCATCGGAGGCCTGTTGGCGCTGGTCGTCCGCTGGCAGCTGGCCTGGCCGGAGACGGCGGTGCCGGGCCTGGGCTGGATCCTCACCGAGACCGGCGGAATCCTGGAGCCCAGCCAGTACAACATGGCCTTCACCATGCACGCCACCATCATGATCTTCTTCGTGGTGATGCCGATCCTGGCCGGGGCCTTCGGCAACTTCTGCATTCCCCTGATGATCGGCGCCCGGGACATGGCCTTCCCCTTCCTCAACATGCTGTCGTTCTGGACGACCTTCAGCGCGGGCTTGCTGATGCTGGCCGGCTTCTTCGTGGAGGGTGGCCACGCCGCCGCCGGCTGGACCTCGTACGCGCCCCTCTCCTCGGTGCCCCAGTACACCGGCACGAACTGGGGGCAGAACCTCTGGTGCATCAGCCTGTTCACCATGGGCATCGGGTCCATGATGGGCTCCATCAACTACGTCACCACCATCATCAACATGCGCGCGCCGGGGATGCAGCTGTTCCGGATGCCGCTGGTCGTGTGGTCGCTGTTCATCACCGCCATCCTGCTGCTCCTGGCCCTGCCCGTGCTGACCTCGGGCGTGGCCATGCTCCTGTTCGATCGCACCCTGGGCACCAGCTGGTTCACGCCCTCGGGCGGCGGTGAGCCGCTGCTCTGGCAGCACCTGTTCTGGTACTTCGGCCATCCGGAGGTCTACATCCTGATCCTGCCCGCCATGGGCATCGCCTCCGAGATCCTGCCGGTCTTCGCGCGCAAGCCGATCTTCGGCTATCACGCCATGGCCTTTTCGATGATCGCCATCGCGTTCCTGAGCTGGGTGGTCTACGGCCACCACATGTTCGTCAGCGGCATGAACCCTGCCCTGGGTATGTCGTTCATGGTCACCACGATGATCATCGCCGTGCCCTCGGCCATCAAGACGTTCAACTGGCTGGGAACCCTGTGGGGCGCGCGCATCCAGTTCACAGTCCCCATGCTCAACGCCCTGGCCTTCGTGTGGATGTTCGTCATCGGGGGACTGAGCGGTATCTTCATGGCCTCTACCCCCGTCGACATCTACATCCAGGACACCTACTTCATCGTGGCCCACATCCACTACGTCGTCTTCGGCGGCTCGATCTTCGGGGCTTTCGCCGCCATCTACTACTGGTTCCCCAAGATGTTCGGACGGCTGACCAACCCCCTGCTGGGCCACCTGCACTTCTGGGGGACGTTCCTGTTCTTCAACCTCACCTTCTTCCCCATGCACATCATCGGCGTGGGCGGCCAGATGCGACGCATCTACAACCCCATGCAGTACGAGTTCTTGCAGGACCAGCAGCACTGGAACGTCATCATCACCATCGGCGCCATCGGGCTGGGGATCGCCCAGATCCCGTTCGTGATCAACTTCTTCTCGTCGCTCTTCCGGGGCGCCCCGGCACCCCGGAATCCCTGGAACGCCACCACGCTGGAGTGGTCGGCACCCTCGCCACCGCCGCACCTCAACTGGGGTCCCTCGCTGCCCACGGTGTACCGTGGCCCCTACGAGTACAGCTCCCCGGAGTCCCGGGAGGATTTCCTGCCGCAGTGGCAGCCCTCGCCGGGGCGGGTGGGCGCCGGGCGGCACTGAGCGGCGGACGTGAGGGTTCGAGAGGGGCGATGAGGGCCGCCCATCGGCTCGCGCTGGTCACGGGCGGGGCGACCTTGCTCCTCATCCTCGCCGGGGGCCTGGTCACCAACACCGGCTCGGCCCTCGCCGTGCCCGACTGGCCGACCACCTTCGGGCACAACATGTTCCTCTACCCCTGGTCGCAGATGGCCGGTGGCGTCTTCTACGAGCACAGCCACCGGCTCCTCGGCTCGCTGGTGGGCCTGCTCACGCTGGCGCTGGCCGCGACGTTGTGGCGGGTCGGGGGAAGCCGGCGGGTAGCGGGCGTGGCGGCGGTGATCGCGGTGATCGGGCAGGGCGTGCTGGGCGGCCTTCGCGTCGTCCTTCTTCAAGATACCCTGGCGATCGTGCACGGCTGTCTGGCCCAGGCCTTCTTCGCGCTGGTGGCGGCCCTGGCCCTGGCCACCTCGCCCCGCGGGCAGCTGCCGGTGGCGGCGCTCGAGCCCGGCGCCCGGACGGCGACCCTGCTCGCCGCCGCGCTCGTCTATGTGCAGATCGTATTCGGCGCCCTCCTGACCCACGCGGGCTGGCTCGAGGTGCACCTGGTCGGCGCCCTCGCCGTCTTCGCCCTCGTGCCGGTCGCCGCGGCGCGCCTGCGCCGGAGCGGCGACGCCGTCGCCGTGCCTCTGGCGCGCAGCCTGCTCGCGCTGCTGGTCCTGCAGCTCGGGCTGGGCGTCGCCACCCTGTTGGCGCGGCTGGCCCCGGAGCTGGTGCCGGCGCCGGCGCTGCTCCTGGCCCTGCCGGTGGCCCATCGGCTGGCCGGCAGCCTGATCCTGGCGGCATCCGTGATGCTCGCGCTGCGGGTCTGGTGGGCCGCGAGGCCCGCGCCGGCCCTGGGAGCCGTGGCCGAGACGACCGCATGAGCGACCTCATCACAGCCCCCTCCGAATCAATCATCACGGTGGCCGCTCGGGATCGGCGCCAGGTCCTCGCGGATCTCGTGGCGCTCACCAAGCCCAGGGTCGTGGTCATGATCCTGGTCACGACGCTGGTCGGCTACTACGTGGGCCTGACCGGCCCGGCCGACTGGGCGCGGGTCCTGCACCTGGTTTTCGGCACGCTGCTGGCCGCCGCGGGCACGCTGGCCCTCAACCAGTACTGGGAGCGCGACGTTGACGCGAGGATGGAGCGTACGCGAGGACGGCCGCTTCCCGAGGGCCGACTGCAGCCGCTCGAAGCGCTGGTCTTCGGAGCAGCGATCACGCTGCTCGGCGTGGCCTACCTGGCCGTGTTCATCAACGCCGTGGCTGCGGGCGTCACGCTCGCCACCGTCGTGCTCTACCTCTTCGCCTACACCCCGCTCAAGCTGCGCACGGCCCTCTGCACCGTGGTGGGCGCGGTGCCGGGCGCCCTGCCCCCGGTGACGGGCTGGGTCGCGGCCCGCGACGACCTCGGTCTGGGCGCCGCGCTGCTGTTCGGCATCCTGTTTCTCTGGCAACTGCCCCACACCCTGGCCATCGCGCGCCTCTACCAGGACGATTACGCTCGGGCCGGTGTCCGGGTGCTGCCGGTGGTGGATGGTAGCGGGACCAGCACCGAGCGGCAGATCGTCACGGCCTGTCTGGGGCTGCTGGTGGTCAGCCTGCTCCCCACGCTCGTCGGCCTCGCCGGCCCGATCTATTTCCTGGGAGCCCTGCTCTTCGGGCTGGGATTCTCGGCGCTGGGGGTGCTGCAGGCGCTCGAGCCGACGGCAAAGGCGGCGCGCCGGGTGCTGCTGGCCTCGCTCCTCTACCTGCCCGCGATCCTGGCCCTGCTGGCTCTCGACAAGGCATGAGCAGGTCGAGCCCGAACCCGGGTGGGGAGCAGACGGCGCGCAACCGCCGGGTCGCCCGCATCGTGCTATCCATCATGGCCGCGCTGGCGGTGGCGACGCTGCTCAGCGGGATCCGCTGGTGAGCACGGTCCTCGCCCCCTCGCGTTCGCCGCGTCCCTCGCGCGACGCTGGGCGGCCTCCCCGGCCCGGGCCGCCGACCGGCGGCGACGGCCGGGACGATGAATCGGCCCCCCGGCGGGCCGGCCTCGACAACGCGGTCCTGGCCACCGTGTTCTTGATCGCCGGCGAAGTGATGTTCTTCGCGGGGCTGGTCTCGGCCTTCTGGGTCCTGCGGCTGGCCGCGCCGGTGTGGCCGCCGCCCCTGCAGCCCCGTCTCCCGGTGGGCGTGACGGGATTCAACACGCTGGTGCTGCTCGCCTCCAGCGTCGCGGTGCTGGCCGGGCTCCGGGCGCTGCGCGCCGGCCGGCGCGGGGCGGCCATCCGCCGGCTCGGGCTGGCGGCCGGACTGGGCGCGGTGTTCCTGTTCATCCAGGGCTACGAGTGGGTCCGGCTGATCGGGTTCGGCCTGACCATGTCGTCGAGCACCTACGGCGCCACGTTCTACACGCTCATCGGGGCTCACGGTGTCCACGTACTGGCCGCACTGGGCTGGCTCACCGTCACGCTGCTGCTGCTCGCCCGGGGCGGGTTCGGCGATGGACAGACGGCGGCGGTGCGGGCCTGCGCGCTGTACTGGCATTTCGTGGTCACGCTGTGGCCGATCCTCTACGTCTCGGTGTACCTGTCGTGAAGCGGGCCGTGCTCGTGGCGCTCGTCCTGACGCTGGCCCCCGCGGTCGCGCTCGCATGTCCGGGATGCCTCAGCTC
>JBOHPM010000009.1:0-20237 GCA_050731715.1 Candidatus Rokuibacteriota bacterium | reverse complement strand
CCCCGAGGCGGTCCGCGCGTTGGGGGGGCTTGGGGGGCCGTGTCGGGCCCCCCCCATGTCCTAGATCATTACACGCGACTCGAGGCCGGGCCCGACACGCCCTTGCCATCGCAGGACAGCTCGTTCTGCTCGCCCGTCACGTCGCCGACGACCTTCAGATGATCGAAGTCGCCCTTCATGGCCTTCTCGGACACGCCGGCCATGAAGAAGACCTGCGAGACGCACACGTGGTCGCAGGGACGGATCCAGCACTCCCCCTTGCTGTACTGGAACTTCCGGCCCTCGAGGGCCTTGGCCAGCTTGAAGTGATCCTTCGGCTTGTAGAGCTTGGTCTCGCGGGCGGTGTCCAGGACGAGGCGCGTGAGGTCGTGCGCCATCGCCCCGTACCCCGAGGCCGGCCGCTTCCGCCGCTCCAGGTACTTGTCGTTGAGCCGCTTGGCGCCCGGGTAACGATCGCCGAGGGTCCAGTGCCACATCCCCGCCGCGAAGAACCCGTCGTAGGCGCCCTTGCCGGCCGCCTCGGGGATCGTGACGTCGGTGTTGGCGAGGATGATCTGCGCCTTCTTGTGGAGCCCGGCCTCGAGCGCCTGCTTGACGAAGGCGACCTGCCGTGTGCCCCAGTTGATGACGTAGACGACGTCGGCGTTCGCCTTGAGGATCTTGGGGAAGTTCGCGGAATAATCGAGCGAGGTCGGGAACGGCACCCACGAGACCGAGCCGGCTTCGGAGAACTCCAGCCCGTACTTCTTGGACAGCGACTCCCACGCGGGCATGAACATCTTCGGCCACACGTAGTCGTCGGCGAGGACGTGGATGCGCTTGCCGAGCTTCTTCTGCGAGATGTACGTGGCCGCGCTGCCGGCGAGCTGGTACGGCGTCGTGTTGGCCGTGAAGAACAGGGGCGACATCGTCTTCGCGGTCTCGGGCGTGGAGAGGATGTGCTGCGGGTAGTTCGCGTAGATGATCTTCCGCTTGGCGCTCAGCTCGTTGAGCCGCACCTCCTCCGGGCCGACCATCGAGCCGGAGATGAAGTCGACGCGGTGGTTGTCCAGGAGGTCGAGCGCGTGCGTGGTGGTCTGGTCCCACTTGAACTGGTCGTCCCTGAAGAGGAGTTCGATCTCCCGGCCGTCGACGCCGCCCTCGCGATTGATGTCCTCGATCGCGATCTTGACGCCCTCGACCTGGTCGAAGGCTTCGGTGGCGTAGGCGCCTGTCGTGGGCGTGATCATGCCCCACTTGATCGGGCGCGCGCCCTGGCCTTCTCTGAGGAACGGTGGCGCGGACTGGACAGCGAACGCGCCGGCGACGAAGCCGGCGCCCTTGAGCAAGTGTCTTCGAGTGACGTGGCTCATGAGGACTCTCCTCTTCGGCTTGCCCGAGTGCCTGACCCCTGTCGACGAGTCGAAGCGCAACCGCACTTCGTCGCGACTGGAGAATGATGTGCCCCTGCCGCCGTGTCAAGGGTCTGGATGCCCGCCGGCGTCGAGCGCTCTCCTGAAACCTTATATAACCCGCACGCTCGCCCTTTTAATCCCGGCCATGCAGGTCGAGCCGAGCGGCCCGGACGCGGCATCATAAGCGGCGGTTTCACTCTTGGCCGTTGATTTGTGAGAATCTCCACCGCGAGGAGGAGCGCGGATGACGACGCTACGGATGCCTGAAGTGTCCGACTTTTCGGCGGACGAGTATGCGACGTTGGAGCGGGTCGCCAAGCGGATGGGCCGCACGCCCTCAGATCTCCTGCGGCCGTGGATTTTTGGCGTGCAGGCGCACTGGCCGGCTTGGCTGGAGGCCAACTTCCAGCAAACGCTGGACGGGTACCGCCGGCAAGGGGTGCTGCCTCCGCTCGCCAAGGAGGCGATGCACGTGGCGGTGTCGATGACCAACCGCTGCAACTACTGACTGACCGGTCACGCGGCCGCCGTGATGCGGCTGGCGGGAAGTGAACGGGCCGTCGCGGAGGTGGCCGCCATCGCCGAGCATGTGGCGAGTCTGACCGCCGTGGCGGCGGCGCTTCAGTTGCGCCCTGATATCCCGGTGGATGCCGGGGACGGCGGCGGCGCTCCGATGGTTCCCCTGCTGGACGAGGGGAGCGCTGGCGAGGCGGCCGGCACCCTCGCCGAGATCCGAGCCTGGGCCCGCGAGACCCTGGGCGTCGATCGCGTGCCTGCCGTGTGGCGAGCGCTGGCGCACCAGCCGCGACTGCTGGACGCGACGTGGCGCAAGGACCGCCTGGTCCTGGAAGCCGGAACGCTCGACGACCTGGTCAAAGGCTGCGCGGCGCTCGCCGTGGCGCAGTTTCGGCAGAGCCCCTACTGGATCGGCTATCTGACCCACTTGCTCCGGACGCGCTGCGGCCTGGAGGACCGCGGGGTGGTGGAGCTCGCGGGCGCGGTGATGCACTACGTGTCGTTCAATACGATCGCGCACGGCATGCGGCTCGAGGCGCAGTTCGGCGACATGACGGCCGCCGACGTGGCGCCGGGCGGCCGCTTCGAGCAGTATCTGCCTATTGGGCGTCCCATCTCGGGCGCTTCCGCTTCCAACCCCGCACGCTGAGGAGGACCACGCGATGCCCGAGAAGGTGCCCGCCTCGAATATCCTCGAGGCGTCCAGGGGAATGGCGCAGAAGCAGCTCTATGTGGTGTTCACGACCCCGGTGCAGGGCCTGGAGGCGGTCCTGGAGAACATCGAGGAGCATCTGAAGTTCCAGGTCGATCTCGAAAAGCGCGGCATCATGTTCGGCGCCGGCCCCTTCTGGGACGACGACGAGAAGAACTGGTCGGGCGACGGCATGGTCATCATCCGGGCGCCGTCGCTGGCCGGGGCCCGGGCGATCGCCGCCGAGGACCCCATGCACCGGAGCGGCGCGCGCCGGTTCACCGTCAGGCCCTGGCTGCTCAACGAGGGCACGCTCACGGTCCGGCTCAACCTGTCCGAGATGAAGTACCGGCTCGAGTGAGCGAGAAAGGAGATCCGAGGAATGGCCGCACGACTTCCGTACGTTGAGCGTGATCAGGCACCTCCCGAGGTCCAGGAGGCCTATGACCGGGCGCAGAAGACGATGGGGCGAGTCTCGAACTTCGTCAAGCTCATGGCCAATCACCCCAGGTCGGTTCCCGGCTTTCTCGCGTGGTATCCGACGCTTCGCGAGGGCGCGCTAGACGTCAAGCTGCGTCAGCTCGCTTACGTCAAGGCCTCCCGGCTCAACGGCTGCAACTACTGAGCGACCCACAACACGGCCCTCGGTCAGAGGGTCGGCGTCCCGAAAGAGAAGTTCGACGCGCTGGCCCAGTACGCGACGAACCCGCTCTTCTCGGACCTGGAGCGGCTGGTGCTGCGCTATGCCGAGGAGATGACCCGGAAGGTCCACGTCGACGCCGGACTGGTCGAGGCGTTGAAGAAGGCGTTGGCGCCGGAAGCGCTCATGCAGCTCACGCTCACGATCGCCGCCGCGAACTTCACCAACCGCGTGAACGAGGCCATGGGTACGGAGCTCGAGCACTAGGGTCAGAGGACGAGAGCGAAGGCGTGAAGCTGAAGGCGAGGTGAACGACGAGCCGGTTCGCGTGGGTCGATCTTCCCGGGGGGCGACGCGGGAATGCCGGGCCGAGCTGTCGGGTTGTTCGTGAAAAAGGGAGCCGCATGCAGGGGGTCGCCATGTGGACCACCGCCATCCGCTTCGTGCTTGCCCTTGCCCTGACTGCCGCCACGGCGGTCGTTCCGTCCCCGGCGTGGGCTCGGGGCTTGGGTTTTCACCAGGGAGGCCACCACTTCCACGGCCATCCTCGTCACTTCAGCGGGCATCGCTTCAAGGGGCACCACCTCCACGGGCATCACTTCAAACGGCATCACTTCGACGGCCACCACTTCAAGGGCCACCACTTCAAGGGCCACCACTTCGGCGGGCATCACTTCGTAGCGCCTCGCTTCAAGGGCCATTTCGGGCATCCGCACACGTTCAGGGGCCACTGGGTGCCGGGCTCCTGGCACTGGAGCGGCGCCTCGTGGACATGGGTGCCCGGCCACTGGGCCCGCTAATTCAGCGGCCCGACGCTGCGGAGGCTCGGCGTGCCGCGCCTCGGGAGGTTGACCACCATGGCTAGGTTCCGTCACTGGATAATGCTTGTCGTTCCCGTCGTAGCGCTCCTGCTGGTGGGAGCCTGGCTCGTGATGGCCGCCCCGATCGGCTACCAAGCGGTGCCGCGAGATGCGTTTCCCGTGTTTGACAGCCCACGCATGCTGACCGCCGCCGAGGCCGAGGCCAAGAGGCAGATCTTCGACCGCGACATGGTGATCGGCGTCGCGCACCGCGGTGAGGCGAAGGCCTATCCCATCACGGTCATGGGCGTCCACGAGCTCGGCAACGACACCATCGGCGGCGTCCCGATCGCGGTCACGTGGTGACCGCTCTGTCAGACGTCCATCGTGTATGGACGCGAGGTGGACGGTGAGGTTCTCAGCTTTGGACATGCCGGGATCCTGTACGAGAACTCGTTCGTGATGTACGACCGCAAGACCGGGTCGCTCTGGGTGCACGTCACCGGGCGGGCCGAGTGGGGCCCGATGCAGGGTAAGCGGTTGCCGTTCTTCCCCTCCACCGTCGCGACCTGGCAGCAGTGGAAGCAGGCCCACCCGGAGACCCTCGTGCTGCCCGGTCACCGGCGCGGCGGATTCATGGGGACGTACGATGCGGTCGGGCGCGCCGAGGAGCTGGGCCTGGCCGTGGTCGTCGCCTTCAAGGGCAAGCTCTACCCGTACCGGGCCATGTCGCGGGCGCCGGTCGTCAACGACCTCTTCAACGGCGTGCCGGTCGTCGTCGCGTACTCGCCGAGCGACGGGACGGCGGTGGCGTGGCAGCGGACCGCGAAGGGCCAGGAGCTGACGTTCGAGGACAGCGGGACGAACGACGTGTCAGACAGCAGGCTCTTGCGCGACCGCGAAACGCGATCTCTCTGGTCAGCCGTGCGCGGCGAGGCGGTGGACGGTCGGCTCGCGGGCGCACGCCTGGAGCCGGTCTCCCACAACCCGATCCTCGTGAGCCGCTTCCGCGCCTTCTACCCTGACGGCCCCGTGTGGGCGTCACCTCCGCAGACGTGATGCACTCTGCCGCTCGTCACCCTCCACGAGCCGCCCTACGTCATCGAGGTTCCGCCGGCGCGCCTCCATCGACGCCGCCAGCATCTCGTCGAGCAACCGCGTGATCTCTCCGTTCGTCGCGTGCCGGGAGGCACCGACGGTGCGCCTCGACCTCAGGCCGCGCGGCGCATCCGAGTCGACATGAGAATCAGGCCGCCCAGGACCCACCACACGGCGAATGCCGGGCTGTGTGACTGGCGTGGCAAGTCGGGTGCCAGGTATCCGGACGTCGCAAGTCGGGTGCCAGGCATCCAAGGATCGGGCGCGGAAGTCGGAGACGCCGTGCGAAGCCGGTGGCCTGCATAATGACGGCGCGCTCGGACTAGCGGCTCGCTCCCGATAGGATGGAGCGCCGGGTCCGGACGTCGCGTGGGAATAAAGCAGAGCGTCCAGGGGTTGAAAACTATATGAGAGCGGGGTTCTCCGGCGGAGTGGTGGCGCTTCTCATCTGGAGCGCCGCAGTGGCGGTGGCCCAGGTCGGCTCGGCGCTCGGCCCGAAGGATGGTGACGGCTTGCCGCCGACTGACCTGGAGCGGGTTACCGTCGGCCATTCGGCGCCCGATTTCACCCTGGCATCCAAGGACGGCGCGTCTGTCACGTTGTCGAGCTTCCGGGGCCGCAGGAACGTCGTGCTCGTCTTCTACCGCGGGCACTGGTGACCGTACTGCACCGCTCAGCTGGGCCAGCTGAGGACGCTGCTGGACGAGCACGGCAAGAAGGAAGCCGAGATCTTGGCCGTTGCCATCGACTCGAAGGCCGATCTGCAGAGGATGGCCGACAAGATCTCCAAGGACGACGGCAAGGGCCCGGGACTCGTCTTCCTCTCTGATCCGGGCCATCGGGTGATCGACCGCTACGGGCTCTTGAATCCGGAGGGGCGGGGCTGGCCGCACCCAGCCACCTTCGTTATCGACCGCCGTGGCGTTGTGCGCTGGAAATTCGTCGAGGTCGACTTCAGGATCCGGGCCAGCAACGAGCAGATCCTCGAAGCCCTCGCGCGGTTGCGGGGCTGAGGTCCGAGTCATGGTGCGAGGGCGGCTGGCCATCCTGCTCGGGTCACTCATCGTCGTGACAGGTCTCGCCGCGTCCGCCGTGACACGATCGATGACATCGACTGGGCACCCGAGCGGGGTGGGTACGGCCCGAGAGACGCCGACCTCGGTCGGCGGAGACGGCGCCGGTCTGGCCAGGCTCGAGGACGCCATGAAAGCTCTCGATCTCATCAGCCCGTCGCCTCCGAAGCTCGCCAAGGACTTCACGATCAAGACGCTGGATGGACGCACGGTTCGGCTGAGCGACCACCGGGGCCAGGTGGTGTTCATCAACTTCTGGGCGACATGGTGCCCGCCGTGCCGGGAGGAGATGCCAGCCATGGAGCGGCTCTTCCAGCAGACCAGGAAGGACGGTCTCGTGATGCTGGCGGTGTCTGTCGATGCCGATCCGAAGGTGATCGCTCCCTTCGTCGAGGAGCAGCGCTTGACGTTCACGATCGGCCTGGACCCGAAGATGGAGCTGGCCGACACCTACGGCGTGCGCGCGCTGCCCGCGACCTTCATCGTCGATCGCGAGGGGCAGCTCGCCGCGCTGGCGCTGGGCCCGCGCACGTGGGACGACGCTGCGAGCCACGCGCTGGTGAATCAACTGAGTCGCCGGTGAACGAGCCGCTCGGCGTCGTGGTGGCGTTCACCGCGGGGCTGTTCTCGTTCCTGTCGCCGTGCGTGCTGCCCCTCTTTCCCTCGTACCTCTCGTTCGTCACCGGCATGTCGGTGTCGGACCTGAGCGCGGATCTCGCGCCGGCGGCCCGTCGGCGGGTGATGCTGCACGCGATCGCCTTCGTCGTCGGCTTTTCGGTGATCTTCGTCACGCTCGGCGCCTCGTTCAGCGCGGCCGGCGCGTTCCTCCTCGACTACCGCGACTGGATCCGGAGGGTCGGGGGCGTGCTCATCGTGATGTTCGGCCTCTACATCGCCGGGCTGCTCCGCATCGGCATCTTCGGGCGCGCGCAGCAGCTCCAGCTCCGCGAGAAGCCCGCGGGCTACGTGGGCTCGTTCATCGTCGGTCTCACCTTCGCCATCGGATGGACACCGTGTGTCGGCCCGATCCTCGGAGCGATCCTGTCGCTGGCGGGGACGGCGGACACCGTGGAGCGCGGCGTCGGGCTGCTCGCCGCCTACTCCGCCGGGCTCGGCTTGCCGTTCCTGCTGTCCGCCGTGGCGCTCGGGGCGTTCCTGAAGTTCTTCAGGCGCTATCGGCCCTTCATCCCGACCGTCGAGCGCTTCGCGGGAGTGCTCCTGGTCGCCGTCGGCGTTCTGGTCTTCACCAACTACTATCTCGTCCTCAACTCCTGGGCGATCGCGCTCACTCCCGACTGGCTCCTGCGACGGCTCTGAGGCCGGGCTGTGGCCGGGATCGAGGTTGCTCCTCCGCGAGCAGCTCGGGACGCTGCCGCGGGCAGTCGGCGGAGCTCGCCCGCCGGGACCTACTCGTGGCCGGTTGCGGCGCGGTACGCGAAGGCTTCGACCAGCCCGGAGTCCTGCCTGGCCCGCGGATCGACCTCCACGCCGAGTCCGTCGGCCATCCGGCAACGGAGCGCGTAGTAGGCGGTGACCATGACGATCTCGAAGATCTCCTCGTCCCGGAACCCCGCCTGGCGCAATGCCGCGACGTGCTCGGCCGTCGCCTTGCTGGGCGTGAGGGCGAGAACCTCGACGTAGGCGAGCATGGCGCGGTCGGCCTCGGACAGGGTCAGGTCGCGCCAGCCGCGCGCCAGGGTGAGCACCTGCTGAGTATCGCCGCCGACGAGCTGACGGAGAGCCTCTCCGTGGAAGGTCGTTCAGTAGGTGCAGCGGTGCAGCGCCGACGTCAGGACGGCGATCATCTCCTGGCGAAGCTTGCCCAGGGCACAGTGCGGACCGCGCAGGGCAGAGAGGAGACCGGCCAGGGCCAGCATCACGCGTGGGTTGATGCTGGCCGCCGCGCTGATGTTGGACACGGAGCCGTTCTGCTGCCGAATGCGCGTGTACGCCTCCCCGAGTTCACCCGTGGCGTCGGCCTCGGCGACCGTCTTGATCCAGGTCATCGTCGTCCTCCTCGGTGCGGGGTTTCGAACGCCGAGGACGCGGGCCGCGAGGCGGTATGCCTGCTGTGCGGGTGGCGCTGGAGCTGAACTCGCTGCAGCGCGTAGCGTGGCGAGGCGCCCTCGTTCAGACCTCGGTCTCTTGCCGCTCTCTCGCGAGCCTGCCCTCTTCGGCCTGCCGCACCTGTTGGACGTGGTGCACGTACCACAGTGCGTGCTGGCGCTGCGTTTCCGCGATCAGCTGTCGGCGTCCGTCTTCGGCCACGCGCCAAGCCGCATCGTTTGGCTGCCCGTCCTTGGTCCATTGGCCCATCGCGGAACCCGTGACGATCGACAGCGCCAGCGCCACCACACTTTCCACGAGCCTGCTCCATTCTCTCATCGTGGTTCTCCCTCTGGTTCGACCTCTCCTGAACGTTGAGCCGCGTTGTGGCTACCGGCCAGAGGCGACGCCAGGTGAATCCAAGGCCCCTCCGAGTCGCCGCCCATTCTACGCCCTGCCCTCCCCAGCGGGTACGGCGCGGCATGGGAGCATGACGCCGCGCCCAAGTCCGGACGGGCAGGCGGACACCGCGAGCAACGCCACCTCGGGCAGGGGGTCAGCAGCGGCATACCTGCTACCATCCGCCCGTGGGTGACGCGGTCAAGGCCGCCGCCGCGTTCGCCGTCGGCGCCACGCTGTTGTCGCCGGTCGCGAGCGCCGCGCAACCGCTGGTGCGGCTCGTCGAGCCTGGTCCGTGGGACTCCGTCTCGGGGCTCGTGGGTTACGGCGAGCGGCTGTGGCTGGTCAACAGCATGAAGTTCGTCGATCACAACTCCGCCGACGTGTATGCGTACGATCCGCGGAGCGGTCGAGCCCGGTACGAGCGACACCTCTTCAGCCAGGACGCCGGCGCTCCCGCGGTGGCCGGCGGGCTCCTCTACTGGCCCTTCGAGGACCCGCGCTTCTCGACGGGCCGTGGCGAATACATGGTGACCGACGGCTCGCGCTGGCAGTGGACCACGCTGCCGGCCGGCGAGGTGTTCCACATCCACGCGTTCGCGGCGTCCCAGAGCAGTCTGTACGCCGCGACCTCGGCCTGGCGCGCAGGGCTGCAGCGCTCCGATGACGGCGGCCGGACGTGGCGTGTCGTCCACGATCACCCGACGCCGCCCGGGCTCGTCAGCCGGATCACGGCCCTGGCTGTCCTCGACGGCGTCGCCTATGGAGCCCTGAGCGCGCCGGAGGGCGGCGCCAAGCTGCTGCGCTTCGAGGGTGACCGCATGCGTCGCGCCGCCGCCTGGCCCCAGGGACGAGCGGTCGATGCGCTGACGGCGTACCGCGGTCACGTCTACGCGGTGAACATCGACCGCGCCGGCGCCGCGCTCTGGCGGACCGACGGTCACCGTGCGGAGCGCGTGATCGCGCTCGACGGTCACCGCGTGCGCGCGCTCGCATCGGGCCTGGACCGCCTGTGGGCGGTGACGGCGCGCGAGGCTGGCGGCGCGCTCTGGCGCACTGCCGACGGGCGCGCCTGGACCCACGCGCAGACGTTCGAGGGCGAAGAGCCGGTGGACGTCGTCGTGTACGCGGACCAGGTCTATGTCGGCACCCGCGTGCCCGGCCGCCGCGGCGCCCTGTGGGGGCCGCCTCCGCCTGGAGGCGTCGCGCCTCCCTCGCAGACCCGCGCGGCGCTGGCCGCTCCGCGCGTCGCTCCACCACCCGACCTCCCGGCGGCCCTCGCGCGGCTCGACCGGACGCTCATCGCCCCCGCGGCCTACGAGCGCCATGCGTCGGGACTACGAGCGGCTCTCGAGCCGCTCGCCGTCGCGGGCTTGCCGGAAGTGGCCGACCGGATCTCCCGGCGGCTCGACGGCCCGTTCGCTGACGCCGAGGTGCGCCTCTTCGGCGGCGCCCTGCGCGAGCCCGCCGCGAAGGTCGCGCGGTGGCACCTACTGTGGGCCCTGGCCGGCCTCGGGCATGGCCGCGTGCCCGTCGCCCTGCTCACCGTCCCGTGGACCGCCGCGCCGAACCGCGCCGAGAAGTACGTCGAGCCGACGCCGGCCGCGGCCTGGGCGATCACCGTCGTCGGCCAGGACGACGAGGACACGCTCTCCGCGCTCGTGGGGCGCCTGCGGGCGCCTGCCCAGCCGGCCTGGCTCGACGGCGATCTGGTCGGAGCGCTCACTGCGCTCACCGGCAAGCGGTTCGGCTACGACCTGGACGCATGGCGCGCGTGGTGGTCGCGTCGACGGGCGGCGCGCCCTGCCGCCATGGTCCGGGTGCCGCGCGGGGATCTCTTCATGGGCGCGAACGCCGGCGAGCCCGGGAAGGGCCGGTCCACCGTGTCACGGTCTCGGCGTTCGCCATCGACCGGTTCGAGGTCACCAGCGCGGAGTTCAGCGAGTTCGTCCGCAAGACCGGCCACCTCACGGACCCCGAGCGCGCCGGCGTGGGCTGGCACTGGGACGGCACGTGGCGCGAGGTCCGCGGCGCCGACTGGCGCCACCCCCGGGGCCCGGGCTCGACGATCGAAGGACCGGATCGCCATCCCGTGGTCCAGGTGTCGTGGAACGATGCCGCGGCGTTTTGTCGGTGGCGCGGCGCGCGGCTGCCGACGGAAGCGGAGTGGGAACGCGCTGCCCGCGGGGCCGGTGGCCGGCCGTATCCGTGGGGGGACGAGTCGCCGCGCGGCCGCGCCTCCTATGGCAGCGACGTCTGCTGTCGAGCCGACGACAGTGACGGTCACCTCTACACCGCGCCGGTCGGCGCGTTCCCCCGGGGACGGTCGCCGTTCGGCATCGACGACCTGGCCGGCAACGTGTGGGAATGGGTCGAGGACTGGTTCGACGCCGGCTTCTACAAGCGCTCGCCGGCGATCGACCCCGTGAACGTCGTCGCGACGCCGCGCAAGGTCATCCGTGGCGGGGGCTGGGGCAACGACGCGGCCGGGCTGCGCTCGACGCTGCGCCACGCCAACCCGCCCGACATCGGACTGTCGATGGTCGGGTTTCGCTGCGCCGCCGACGGCACGGAATGAGCCACCCGGAGACCAATCGCGGAGACTGCCCAGCCGCACACGCCGCCGGCGACCGCCGGTCGGCGCACCACGCGTGCGCCGCGGGCTCGCCGGAAGGAGGTGGATTGGAGGACGGAGGCGACCGATGATGCGGTTCATTTCTCAACCCGCGTACGGAGCTGAACATTCCGGGTGGCCGAAAAGGAATAGGTGGGGAAGGCGACGGGTTGTCGTGGTGAGAGGAGGCAACTCGCCATGAAAAGACACGCCGTCATGGCCTTCGTGGTCGCCGGGGTACTGGCCGCGCTGACCGGGACGGCAGGGGCCCAGCAGCGCAATCCGTGCGCTGCGAAGAACCCCTGCGCCGCCAAGACAAAGAAGGCCCCGGACGCCGCCGAGGCGAAGAAGGCCGCGGACGAGGTGAAGCGCGCCCCCGCCGGGCCCGCCGAGGCGGCCCTGGCCAGAGAGTCGCGGAGCCCGGCGCCGATGGGGTTCCGGCCCTCGAATATCATCAACCCGACCCAGGCCCCTTAGGTTCGCTCGCCGGCCGCCGCCGGGGCGTCTCGACGTGGGGCCCCGGTCGGCCGCGCCGGCGATCGGCCCTGGAGTCGCGGGCCCAGCGACGACGGAGACCGCCGCCGACGATATGATCGTCTCCGTCCCTGGGGTGTAACGGAGCGCGAGGCCGTCAGATCGCGTTCCGCGGCACGAAGCTCATCGTGGTCAACGACCGCTTGTACGGTGATTCGCCGAGTCGCGCGACTCGGCCCTTGCCGAGCTTGAAGCGATAGCGGTTGGTCACCGGGTCAGGAACGCGGGGCACGACCGCGTTCGCCGGGTTGCCGGGGAAGCCGAAGTAGGCGAAGGTCACGCCTTCAGCCTCGGCACCCTCTTGACGATCGGGGTCTCGCCAACCTCGTGTGTGCTCTCTTGGTGTTGCCCGTGCTGATTCGCCTGTTCGCTTGGCCTGTGACGGAGAACCCCCGGGCCTGACCGGCTGAAAGGCCGACGGCAGATCTCTTGCCGTTGCTCGCAAGCTGATATGGAAGGACCAGCTGTCAAGCGGTTTGTAACGGGGTCCTCGATCTCTCGGTCGATGTTGGCGTCGGCGCCTTCCGCGTGTGGATAAATTCCCGAGGACGCCGGCGCGCGGCTGACGATGGAGCGGCTTCGACGACGAATCAGGCTGATATGCGCGGGTTGCTCCGAAGAGCAGAGCCGCATGACACCGCTTCGTCGGGAGCTGCCTCCGTCTAGGGGCGCGAGTCGTCCCGATCCGGAAACCGGGCGTCGCATAGCTAGCGCGAGGACTCTCCAGTCGTGCTCGCATCGCGCCGTGGCCGACGCCGCTCGGGAATCTCGGAGTCACTACTACCCTCGACCTCTGCTCGCCTCGGTCACGATGGTTACGCGGCGGCGTGCCGGCTCTCGTGTCGGGTCATGGCGGCCCAGATGAACCCCACCAGCTCGCGCGCGATCGCTGCCACAGCCACCGGCGTGCGCTTGCCGTGGCCGACGAGGTGGCGGTAGCGGCGATGCAAGCGTTGTTGTGCCCGCCACGCCTGGCCGACGATCTCGTCGGGTTGCCCCTGGCTGCGACTCGCCAGCGCGCGACCGATGGTGGGCCGGTGCCGGTAGTGCCACGCGGCCTCGACCAGGACCCGGCGCGCGTGACTGTTGCCGGCCTTGGTCAGCGCGCCGCGGCGCTGGGTCTCGCCCGAGGAATACTCGCTCGGCACCAGTCCGAGGTACGCCATGAGTTCGCGCGGCCGGCGGAAACGCTGAAAGTCCACGACCTCGGCCAGGAGGATGATCGCCGACAGCGTGTCGATCCCGCGGAAGCAGCGGAGCCAGCCCACGGGCTCGCGATAGGGCACGGTGACGGCGACGGCCTCGAGCTCCTTGTCGAGTTCCGCCTGCCGCGCGAGCGCTTGCTCCAGCGTGAACACGGTGGCCTCGAACGCGCGCTGGAGCGGCGGCAGGTCGAACCGTTGCTCGCGGATCCACCGCCAGTGGGCCTGGCTCCAGTTCTTGCCCGCGCGATAGGCGCGCCCGTGGCGGGCGAGCAGCTTGAGCACGCGGTGTCGCCAGCGGAGGACGTCACGGCGGAGGTCGTCGCGGCAGCGGACAAGATCGCGGACCGCCTCCTCGGCCTCATCGGGCACGTGGATGGCGGTGAGTTCGCCGGCGCGGAACAGGCGCACGAGCTTCGCGGCGTCCCGCCGATCGGTCTTGATCCGCTGCCCGGGGCGGCGCGGCGTGAGCGCCGGCGCGATGACGGCGCAGGCGACGCCAAGCGCGGTGATCTGCCGGTGGAGATCGTAGCCGGACACCCCGGCTTCGTAGCACGCCGCCACGGGGCCCTCGCGCTTGAGCCGCTCGAACAGACGGCGAATCAGTCGCGGATCGTTGGCGATCTCGCGAAGCTCGGGTTGCGCGTCGCCGGGTCGCAAGATCCCCGCGACGATCTTCCGCTTGCTGTCGTCGAGCGCCACGTAGGTAGTATCCTTTTCCATGACCGGCCTCCTATCGCCTGTGGCTCTGTTCCTGCCCGGAACAACCCACGACTATGCGATACGGCAGGCCGGTCCTTCCATATTGTCTAGGATACGCTACGGTCTCGGAGTTTCAGTAGCGGCTGACCTGACCACAGGAGGCCGCCGGAGAGCCCTCACGGGCGCCCGGCGGCCTTTTTTGTTGCGCCGGGAGGAAGGAGGAGACGCAATGGGATCTCCGGGGCGACCCCATCAACGTTCGAGGAGACGGACGGTTCTCGCGGGCGTCTTCGTCTACTTCGCGTGGGCGGCCCTGGGCGGTCTGGCCATAGTGCCACTGTCGATCGTGCCGGCCCAGGGAGCCGAAGGTGTGCACGTCGAGGCCCGGCGCCTGAATCAAGAGGCCGAGAGGCTTGTTGCTGCTGGAAAGTTCTCGGAGGCGGTACCCTTCGCCCAGCGGGCTCTCGCAATCGGTGAGAGAGCCCTGGGCTCGAAGCACCCGGCGGTCGCCCTGAGCCTCGCTACCCTTGCCGCGGCTTACGGCGCCCAGGGCAGGTACGCGGAGGCCGAGCCGCTTCAGCAACGCGCGCTCGCGATCCTGGAGAGCGCATTCGGATCACAGCACGCGGTCGTGGCTGCGATTCTGAACAATCTGGCGGAGCTCTACGGCGCCCAGAGCAAGCACCCCGAGGCCGAGCTGCTTCATCGGCGTGCGCTCGCGATCCGGGAGGAGATCTTCGGATCCGACCACCCTGCCGTCGCCTTCAGCCTCAACAACCTGGCGAACCTCTACAGTGCCCAGGGCAGATACGCCGAGGCCGAGCCCCTTCAGCGGCGTGCGCTCGCGATCCAGGAGAAGACCGTGGGGCCGGAGCACCCAGACGTGGGAAGGGGTCTCAACAATCTGGGGCTGATCTACGCCGTCCAGGGTAGGTATCAGGAGGCCGAGCCGCTGTACCGCCGTGCCCTTGCGATCCGGGAGAAGGCGTTCGGATCGCAGCACCCTGGCGTGGCGGCCAGCCTCAACAACCTGGCGGAACTCTACCGTTACCAGCGCAGGTACGTGGAGGCCGAGCGACTGCATCGGCACGCCCTTGCGATCGAGGAGAAGACCCTGGGGCCGCAGCACCCTACCGTGGCGGCGACCCTCAACAACCTGGCGCTGATCTACGCCGCCCAGGGGGAATATCCGGAGGCCGAGCCGCTGTTTCGACGTGCTGTTGCGATCCAGGAGAAGACCCTCGGGCCGGAGCATCCGGATGTGGGGACGAGCCTCAACAACCTGGCGGTCCTCTACGGCACCCAGGGCGAATACGCACAGGCCGAGCCGCTTCTTCGGCGCGCCCTCGCGATCCGCGAGAAGACCCTTGGGCCGGAACACGCGAACGTGGCCGTTGTGCTGCGGAGCCTGGCCGGCCTCCTGCGAAAGACCAACAGGGAGGCCGAGGCAGAGCAAATGGAGGCCCGCGCCACGCTGATCGGAGCCAAGCGCGCCGCGGATGCCGCGGTCGGGTCAGGACTAGGCGGTCCCGTCAGGGACCGCCGGGATCGATGATGTCGTCGCGGATCCTCGCGTCGAAGCGCCCGTAACCGAAGCGCTCGCTGAGACACCGCTTGATCAGCTGGATGTGCGAGTGACGCCCGGTGAGGGTGAACTGGCCGTCAGTCTGGACCTCGGTGAGCTGGGCCACCGGGCCCTCGTGGCGGCAGGTCTCGAACTGGTCCAGCACCCGGAGCTGCTCGGCAGTCAATCCACCTCCAGCGCACCCCATGACGAGAAGCGATGCGAGAAGAGCGAGCGTCCGGTGGCGCATGCTCGGAAGCGCTCGACCCGCCTACTCCTGGGGAATCGTCATGATGATCTGGGTCTCGCCCGATTCCCGGAGGAGGCCGGTGAAGCGGACCACCGAGGCCAGCAGCGTCGGCTGGGCGCCGGCCTCCGAGTGGAAGGCACCAACCGCGGTGATGGGGCCTTCGAACCCCGACTCGACGGATTGCAGCCGGAAGCCCGCCGGTCCTCGGAAGATCACGGCTAGCAGGCCCTCCTTCACGACGTTCTGCGGAACGACGACCTCGTCGACGCCGTCGCCGTCGAGGTCGACGGCCAGCGGCGTCGGCTCCATCCTGTAGAAGTAGTGGCGGCCGGCCTGGTCGAGCTGCTTGACGATCTCGATCACCGCGTATCCGCCGCCGACCATGGAGGAAGAGCGCCAGAGGTCCTGCCCATTGTCGTCGACCTGCAGCCGGTTGTGGGGGTCGACGAACACGAGGATCCGCCTGTCCTTCGCGGTGAGGCTCGCGAAGGTGGCGCCGGTCGCGCGGAAGTTCGAGTGAACCTGGACCGCGCGAATCACCTTCAGGCGTTCGTTCTCCACAGCCACTTCGTCGGCCTGGCCGGTGGTGAAGAACTTGTCTGGATTGAGCCGCTGTGCCCAGAGCGCGTGCTTCACACCGCGGCCGGCCGCGTCGACGGCGAAGAGAATCGAGTCGAGGTCGTCGGCGAGGTACTCGGGCCGGCCCGACTTGGCGGTGACGATGAACGAGTTCAGCCCACCCTTGGGGTCCCAGCGGTTGCCCGCGACCTCCAGTACCCCGTCGCCATCCAGATCGACGAACTGAATCGAGATGACGCGGCCCATGGTGCGCGCGTTGAACGTCCACTCCGCGTCCAGCCGGGTCCCCGCGATCCGGTACTGGTAGACCCTTTGTCCATCCGTGACGACTATTCGCGGCTGCCCGTCCACGGGCGCCGTCGCCACGTCCATGGCCAGCACCGGAAAGGGGAAGCGGGCGATCTCGCGAAGCGGGATGGTGCTCTCCCCCGACGAGTAGGTGGTGCCTTCCCAGTCACCTGTCAGCAGCCGCGCGAGCAGTGAGCGCCGCTTCGGGGTCTCGGCCGGGCGGCCACCCCGAGAATCGGCCGAGAATTGCCCCTCGGCTGGCGGCTTGACCACAGGAGGCACGAACAGTGCCGTCGTCAGGAGCGGCGCGCGGCCATCGGCGAAGACGCGCACCTCCATGTACGGCTTCCGCTCCACCCGCTTGAACAGGATGGCGAGCAGATAGTCGGCGCCGAGTTGCCGGGCCGCCCCGTCGAGTCCCTTGCCCTCGATCGCCTCGTCGGGGCGGATCCCCGCTCGAGCCAGGCGGACTCCGACAGCGTCACCGCTCGTGACCTGGAACCGCCCACTGCGGCTCAACTCCTCGGTCAACTCCTGCACGGCCGCCTCGACCTGCCGATCCCGTAGCCCGCTCGACAGCGCCAGCAGCCCCAGCCGAAGCTTGCCCGAAGACAGCCGCGCTCGGTCGCCGGGCTTCACGTCCCGCTGCTCCGCGAGCGTGGCGACCGAGTACGACTCGAAGGCCTGCGTCACCGAAACGCGACCCAGCGGCTGCTCGGTGCGTCCCAGAACCTGTCCCGTGCGGGGGTGACGCAGGTCACGTCCCTCCCGGTACAGCGATAGGTCGATGCCCGGCAGGAGCCCATCACGCCGGCCCAAGCTCAGCGTAACCTGCCGGCCCTGGACCTCGATCACCTCGCCAGCCACCACCGGAAAGAGCGCCTGCACCTGCTCGACCAGCGCGCCAAAGGGCGGCCGAGCGGTTTGGGCTCCGGCGCTGCTGAAGAGGAGGAGGGCCACCCCGACGGCAGTGAGCGCCGCCCGGCGCTTATCGGGTCCGGCCGCCACCGGGCGCCTCGAGGTCGTTGAGATGCGAACGGTCGCGGGGCCGCCAGCTCAGCACCGCCTTGTAGGTCGTGGGCTGCTCGCCGTGCCTGACGAGGAGGTAGACCTGGTCGGCGAACGAGCGGTTGGTGTTCACTCCGACGACGGCCGCGATCTCGTCGGACAGCTCGAGCGCTCGGGACAGGTACCCCGGCCAGACGATCCCCCGCTCCTCCTGGGCCCACAGATAGAGGAGAGGCACGCTGAGCGCGTGACCGCGACGACCGTTCGTCGACGCCACGAACGGGAGAAACTGCCTCAGCAGCCCCCGACCCCTCAGCGCTACGCGGTCCAGCTCACCGACGCGCAGGCCGCTCGGCGATACCTTCCACACGGTCTGCTCGCCCGGTCGGCCCTCCCAGCGCAGTTCGTGCCACAGCTGCCGGGCCCCGGCTTCCGGTAAGTCGGGACGCACAACCACCGCACCGTAAGCCCGAGCAGCGGCCTCGCCGCTCACGGTCTGGAGTGGCCGGTCCCACAGGATCGCTCCCATCGGGAACTCGCCGCGGTCCAGGCTCGCCTCCAGCTGGTCGAGCCCGGGCCCGGAAGCCCCGTCGACGAGCTCGTTGGGCCGGAGCAGGGCACTGAATGCCTCCTCGTACACGCTCACGACACGGAGCCGGTACTCGACGGCCCAGGCTGCGAGCGGCACAGCCAGCAGCGCCATCAGGAGGGTTGCCACCGTGCTCGTGCGACGGCCCGGGCCTGCAGTCCACCGGATCACGCGTCGTATGATACCAGCCATCGCCGACCTCAAATCCTCCGCGTGGTGGTCCTCGTCTCCAGGCCGAGGGGCACCGGGAGATTGCCCGGTGCCCCTCGAGACCCCGCCGCACGGAGTGGTGAGAGGTTAGAAGGCGAACCTCAGGCGCACCGTCGCCACCTGACTGTCCTTGGCGTCGCGCGATGCGGCGCCAGCGGCCGGCGCGATGTTCAGCGCGTCACCGGCAATCAGGTAGCCGTATACCACGTCGAACGTCAAGCCGGGAGCGAACCGGTACGTGAGGCCCGCCGTCAGACCGGTGCCAAGGTAGCGCGAGTCGCCGCGGGCGCCGGCCGACGGCGTGATACCCGTGGCCGGCGCCGCCGTGCCGTCGGTGTCCACCTCCTCCAGCGTCCACATCGGCGTCACGATCCCGTACACGCTGAACGCGGGCCTCAGGCTGTAGGTTGCGCGGGCTGCGAAGATGATGCGGCCGTAGCGATCGTACGAGGGTTGCGCCGGCAGCGACAGCGCGTTGGAGAAGCCGAAGAGCGACGTGAGGTAGTCGACGCTGCCGATGCCGACCGCTTCACCCCAGCCGAGCCAGTAGGAGTTGCCGGTCTGGAAGGGCTGGTACACCCTGAAGGTGTCGGTGGCGATGTTGTCGTTCGCGTCGTTGCCCGACGTCACGGCGCCGCGGAGCTCGAGGTTCAACGGGCCGAGCCGCCAGCCCGCCTCGACGTCGACGATCCAGGCGCTCAGGTCTTGTTCTCGCAGCGCGCCACCAGCGCCGGCGACCTCCCGATCACCGAACTGGTAGAAGAACGTCGGCGCCACCCGGAACGGGCCCGACGTCCAGCGGGCGTCGAATCCGATGGTATGGCGCCGCTCCTGGGCACCGTTCGGGAAGCTTGTGGCGCTGGCGGCGAGGCCGCCCGTCCCGCGCCGCAGCAGCGCCGAGGTGGTGCCGGCGAGCTCCTGGTAGGAGTAGATCGGCAACACGTCGAGGCCCTTGAACGGGCGTATCTCGAGCGATCCGATGAAGCCGATGTCCTCGGCGCGGAACGGTCCCGCGGCGTTGATTGGGGGGCCCGAGAGGCCCGTCAGCTTCTCCTCGAACTGCACGAACGTGATACCAGCCTTCAGGTTCGGCGCGAACGTGAGATCGACGTGCGTGCCGCCGAAGTCGCTGGCGGCGAAGATGGCCGACTTGTAGGTGATTCTGTAGGGCTGACCACCCAGGCGGATCAGGCCGGGCACCGGGATGAACGGCGCCAGGGAACCCGGGCCGGTGAGGGGAGCCTCGACGTACAGCCACTTCAGCTCGAGCGCGTTGCGGACGTCGTTGTCCGCGTCGAACCCGCCGCTCGTACCGTCAGCTCGGCAGCCTGTCGTCTGGAACGGCGCCGAGCAGGAGTCCGCGGCGCCGGTCTGGCCGTACAGCAGGTCGAACTCCGTGCCGAGCACCGCCTTGGCCCGGCCTACCTCGCCGATGATGTCGAGCCGCCCACGGGTGCGTCCGTACGATTCGTTCTGAGACCGCGTGATGTCGAAGTCAGAGTGCGTCATGGACTGGTTGCGGTTGAAGTTGTACAGGTTGTCGACGATCCCGGTGATCGTCACCTTCGGGGCGGGCGCCTGGGCGAAGGCCGGGGGCGCCAGCATCGCGACGATGGCGACGACGCACGCGACAACGTAGCGGGTTTGCCTCATCGCTTCCTCCTTCCTGATGCGAGCAGTTGCGTCATGAATCACCACCCACCCCACGCCTCCTTCTGGTTCCAGCCGTTGCGTTACGAGCAACCGGCGCAACCGGCTCCACCACGACGGCAGGACCGCGCCACCCGGTGAAGCCCACCGAGGGGAGCGCTGGCTCCCGCAAACAAAAAAAGGCCGCCGGCGAGCGTGTAGCAGCTCGCCGGCGGCCTCCCGTGGTCGGGTCAGCCGCCGCTACGACAACGGGAATCTACTTCCGAAAAACTAGCCCAACTTCCACGGTCTGAGGACCGGAATGCTGCGATTCCGGGGAGTTACGCGGGCGTTGCGTCACTATCGGCTGGTCGTCCAGGTCTTCACCGGCTTCATGATCTCGGGGGGGAT
>JBOHPM010000008.1:0-22191 GCA_050731715.1 Candidatus Rokuibacteriota bacterium | reverse complement strand
CATGGCCAAGGCGAAGTACGAGCGGACGAAGCCGCACGTGAACGTGGGGACGATTGGGCACATCGATCACGGCAAGACGACGCTGACGGCGGCGATCACGAAGGTATTGCACACGAAGAACAAGCAGATTGCGGTGCGGGAGTACGGGTCGATCGACAACGCGCCGGAAGAGCGGGAGCGGGGGATCACGATTGCGGTGGCGCACGTGGAGTACGAGACGGACAAGCGGCACTACGCGCACATTGATTGTCCGGGGCACGCGGACTACATCAAGAACATGATCACGGGGGCGGCGCAGATGGACGGGGCCATCCTGGTGGTGGCCGCCAATGACGGGCCGATGCCGCAGACGCGGGAGCACGTGCTGCTGGCGCGGCAGGTGAACGTCCCGCACCTGGTGGTGTTCATGAACAAGGTGGACATGGTGGACGACCCGGAGATTTTGGACCTGGTGGAGCTGGAGGTACGGGAGTTGCTGAAGAAGTACCAGTTTCCGGGGGACGAGGTGCCGGTGATCCGGGGCTCGGCGCTGCAGGCGAATGAGAACCCGGCGGACCCGAAGGCGGCGGAGGCGATCTGGAAGCTGATGGCGGCGGTGGACACGTATATTCCGACGCCGCCGCGGCCGGTGGACAAGCCGTTTTTGATGCCGATCGAGGACATTTTTTCGATTACGGGGCGGGGGACGGTGGTGACGGGGCGGGTGGAGCGGGGGATCGTGAAGGTGTCGGAGGAAGTGGAGATCGTGGGGTTTCGGGACACGCGCAAGACGGTGGTGACGGGGGTGGAGATGTTCCGCAAGCTCCTGGACGAGGGGCAGGCGGGGGACAATATTGGGGCGCTGCTGCGGGGCGTGGATAAAGAGGAAGTGGAGCGGGGCCAGGTGTTGGCGAAGCCGGGGTCCATTACGCCGCACAAGAAGTTCAAGGCGGAAGTGTATGTGCTGACGAAGGAGGAGGGGGGGCGGCACACGCCGTTTTTCAACGGGTACCGGCCGCAGTTTTATTTTCGGACGACGGACGTGACGGGGGTGGTGACGCTGCCGAGCGGGGTGGAGATGGTGATGCCGGGGGACAACATTGCGGGGGCGATCGAGCTGATCACGCCGGTGGCGATGGAGAAGGAGTTGCGGTTTGCGATTCGGGAGGGGGGGCGGACGGTGGGGGCAGGTGTGGTGACCGAGGTCCTTGAGTAGCACCATGGCCACGCTGTCGGCCGACCAGAAGATCCGCATCCGGCTCAAGGCCTACGATCACCACCTGCTGGACCGCTCGGTGAAGGAAATCGTGGAGACCGTGCGCCGGACGGGAGCGCGGATCTCGGGGCCAGTGCTCCTCCCTACGATCATCAACCGGTGGACAGTGCTGCGCTCCCCGCACGTGGACAAGACGTCGCGCGAGCAGTTCGAGATGCGCACGCACAAGCGCCTGATCGACATCGTCGACCCCACGCCGCAAACGGTGGATTCGTTGATGAAGCTGGATCTCCCCGCCGGCGTCGACGTCGAAATCAAGCTGTGATGACGGCGATGAAACCGGCCCGTGTCCTTCGTTGGCTCGTCGCTCCTCCCTGCGGCGTACCAGCACGTACGCCTCAGTCGTCGCTCCTCGCCGTCTCGGATCTGGACCGGTTTGATCGCCGTCAGTCGGCGCCTAGCATCTGGGCATGTTTGATAGGCCGCGGGAACGGGTAGGGACGTCGGCCATGGCGAGGAAAGAGGGGCTGATCGGGCGGAAGGTCGGGATGACCCAGGTCTTCGGAGAGGATGGCAACCACCTCCCGGTGACGGTGATCCAGGCCGGACCGTGCATCGTGCTCGGCATACGGACCCGACAGACGCACGGCTATGACGCCATCCAGTTCGGCTTCGAGCCCACGAAGAAGAACGTGCGGAAACCGGTGGCCGGGCAGTTCAAGAAGGTCAACCTCGAGCCCATGCGGGTCGTCCGGGAGATCCGGCTGGAGAAGGCCGAGATGCTCCAGGGTTACCAGGTGGGCGAGATAGTGACCGCCGACCTGTTCAAGCCGGGGGAGCTGGTGGACGTGGTCGGCATCAGCAAGGGCAAGGGGTTCCAGGGTGGGGTGAAGCGGCACGGCTGGCATGGCGGCGATGCCACCCATGGCTCGATGTTTCATCGGGCCCCGGGCTCGATCGGCGCCTCCTCCGATCCCTCCCGGGTGTGGCCGGGCCACCGCTTGCCGGGGCGGATGGGCGGCGAGCGCCGCACGGTCCTGAACCTCAGGGTCGCCAGGGTCATGGTCGACCATGGCCTGGTCCTGATCGAGGGTGCGGTGCCGGGGGCCAGTGGGAGCCTCGTGCTGATCCGCAAGAGCGTGAAGACTACCCGGGCCCAGCAGCGGGCCGTGACGGAGCGACAGTAATGCCAACCGTCGAGGTCCTCGGGGCCAAGGGCAAGGTGGCGAGCCGGCTCGAGCTGAAGCCCGACGTGTTTGGCGTGGAGATCCGGGTGCCGTTGCTGCACCAGGCGGTGACCCGTGAGCTCAACGACCGCCGCGCCGGCACGCATGACACCAAGGGACGGAGCGAGGTCTCGGGGGGCGGGCGCAAACCGTGGCGGCAGAAGGGCACCGGCCGCGCCCGCCAGGGCTCCATCCGGGCACCCAACTGGAAGGGTGGTGGCAAGCCCTTCGGTCCCACGCCCCGCAGCTACGCGCAGCAGATGCCGCGGACGATGCGGCGGCAGGCGCTGCGAGCCGCGGTGGCAGCCAAGATTGCTGCCGGCGAGTTGAGCGTGACGGAGACGGTGAGCGTGGCCGACGGCAAGACGAAGGCGTTGGTGGGCGCGCTTGCCCAGCTCGGCGTGACCGCCGTTCCCACGCTGCTCGTGGTGGAGCGGCTGGGGGAGGGACTGGCGCGGGCGGCGCGCAACGTCGCCTGGCTGACGGTCGAGGTGCCGGCTCACGTGTCGGTCTACCAACTCTTGCGATCGCGGCGAGCGGTCTTCGAGCGGGGGGCGTTGTTGGCCCTGGAGGCGGCGCTGTCATGAGCCGGAGTGCCCGCGAGATCATCCTGCGTCCGATCATGACCGAGAAGAGCATGCGCCAGAAGGAGGAGCTGAACGTGGTGACGTTCCGGGTGCGCCCGGACGCCAACAAGGTCGAGATCCGAGCCGCCGTGGAGGCGGTCTTCAACGTCAAGGTCACCGACGTCCGCACCTCGTCCTACGAGGGCAAGCTCAAGCGTATGGGGCGCTACCAGGGCCACCGGCCCGACTGGAAGAAGGCCGTCGTGCAGTTGGCGCCCGGGCACAAGATCGAGCTGGTCGAGGGGGCTTGAGGCATGGCGATCCGAACGCTCAAACCCACCTCGCCGGCCCGGCGCTATCTGACCTACGTCACCCGCGAGGAGATCACCAAGCAGGAGCCGGACAAGCGCTTGCTGCGGCCCAAGCGACGCTCCAGCGGTCGCAACAGCTACGGTCGCATCACCGTGCGGCACCGTGGCCGCGGGCACAAGCGCATGCTGCGGCAGGTCGACTTCCGTCGGGAGAAAATCGGCATTCCGGCCCGGATCGCCGCCATCGAGTACGATCCGAACCGCTCGGCGCGGTTGGCCCTGCTCCACTACCGCGACGGGGAGAAGCGCTACATCGTGGCCGCCGTCGGCCTCAAGGTCGGCGATACGGTCATGTCCGGGCCCCAGGCTGACATCCTGCCCGGCAACGCCCTACCGTTGCGGAACATCCCGATGGGCACGCTCGTGCACAATGTCGAGCTGCAGCCCGGTCGCGGCGGTCAGCTTTGTCGAAGCGCGGGGGCCCAGGCCCAGCTGCTAGCCAAGGAGGCCGGCCGCGCCACGCTCAAGATGCCCTCCGGCGAAGTGCGCATGGTGTCCGTCGAATGCATGGCCACGGTGGGGCAGGTCGGCAACCTGGACCACGAGAACGTCTCAGTGGGCAAGGCCGGCCGCACGCGCTGGCGCGGCTTTCGGCCGACGGTTCGCGGCACTGTCATGAATCCGGTCGATCATCCCATGGGTGGCGGCGAGGGAAAGGGAAAGGGGAACCACCCGATGACCCCCTGGGGGAAGCCGACCAAGGGCTACAAAACCCGGCGGGGGGCCCGGCCCTCGGACCGCGACATCGTGACGCGGCGGAAGAGGTAGGAGCTGGCATGGGACGCTCGCTGAAGAAGGGTCCGTACATCGACGAGAAGCTGTTGGGGCGAGTCGAGGAGTTGAACCGCACCCGCCAGAAGAAGGTGCTCAAGACATGGTCGCGACGGTCGACGATCGCGCCGGAGTTCCTCGGGCATACCCTGGCCGTGCACAACGGCAAGAAATTCATCCCGGTGTACGTCACCGAGAACATGGTGGGACATCGGCTCGGTGAGTTCGCGCTGACGCGGACCTTCAGGGCCCACGGCACCGCCGAAAAGGCGACCACGTCGCCGACCGGGAAGGCCTAGCGCCGCCGATGATCACGCTGGCCCGAGCTCGCTTCGTCCGCGTGTCGGCGCGCAAGGCCCGTCAGGTCCTCGACCAGATCCGCCACAAGCCGGTGGCCGAGGCTCTGGCCACGCTGCAGTTCACGCCGCGAGCAGCGGCCCGCCTGATCGAGAAGGTGCTGCGCTCGGCCGTGGCCAACGCCGAGCACAACCATCAGGTTCGTGACCTGAACGCCCTGCGGGTGAACCGGGCCGTCGCCGACGACGGGCCGTCGATGAAGCGGGTGCAGCCCCGGGCGATGGGCCGGGCGTTCTTCATCAAGCACCGCACGAGCCACCTCACGATCGGTGTGAGCGACGAGACCAATGGCGTGAGTGTCCCCGCGACGCGACGGGAGCGGCCCCGCCCGGGGGCGCCGGCGGCCACCGCCGCCGGGGGGACCAAGCCAGCCGAGCCCCGGGGCAAGCGTACAGCGAAGGGGAAGGATTAGAGACGATGGGTCAGAAAACACACCCGGTCGGCTTCCGCCTGGGCTCCACGCGCACCTGGTCCTCGCGGTGGTTCGCCACCAAGGATTACGCCAAGCTCCTACACGAGGACGTGAAGATCCGGCGCCACATCAAAGACCAGCTCTATCACGCCGGCATCTCCCGGATCGACATCGAGCGCTCGGGGAATCGGGCGCGAATCACCGTGGCCACAGCGCGTCCGGGGATCATCATCGGCCGCAAGGGTGCCGAGGTCGAGCGGTTGAAGAACGAGCTGCAGGCGCGGACGGGCAAGGAGATCTACCTCAACATCGAGGAGGTCATCCATCCGGAGCTGGACGCCCAGCTCGTTTCCGAGAACGTGGCCCTGCAGCTGCAGAAACGGGTGGCCTTCCGGCGAGCCATGAAAAAGGCGGTGACCTCGGCGCTGCGGCTGGGCGCCGACGGCATCCGGATCGCCTGCGCGGGGCGACTGGGGGGCAGTGAGATCGCGCGACGCGAGTGGTACCGGGACGGCCGCGTACCCCTGCACACCATCCGGGCGGACATCGACTACGGCCTGGCCACGGCCCACACGACGTACGGCACCATCGGCGTGAAGGTGTGGGTCTTCAAGGGCGAGGTCCTGGCCAAGGCCCCCTCGGCGGAGGCGTGAGCCTGCCACCATGCTGATGCCCAAGCGCGTGAAATACCGCAAGGCCCAGCGGGGTCGGATGCGGGGCAAGGCCCAGCGGGGGGCCAGCCTGGCGTTCGGCGAGTACGGGCTCAAGGCGCTCGAGCCCGGCTGGGTCACCAACCGCCAGATCGAGGCGGCCCGGGTTGCCCTCACGCGTAGTCTCAAGCGAGGCGGAAAGATCTGGATCCGGATCTTTCCCGACAAGCCGGTGACCAAGAAGCCGGCGGAGACCCGAATGGGCAAGGGGAAAGGCAACCCCGAGGGGTGGGTGGCCGTCGTGAAGCCTGGACGAATCCTCTACGAGATGGAAGGCGTCAGCCAGGACTCGGCGCGGGAGGCGTTTCGGACCGCCGGGCAGAAGATGGGGATCGCCACGAAGTTCGTCATGCGGGCCCGGGGCTTCTGAGGGCGTCCATGAAGGCAGGCAAGTGGCGCGACCTGAGCGACGACGAGATCCGGCAGCGTGCACGGGAGCTGAGCGAGGAGGTCTTCAACGTGCGCTTCCAGCTCGCCGTGGGAATGGCCAAGAACGCGTCCCGACTCGGGCAGGCCCGGCGGGATCTAGCCCGAGCCCAGACCATTCTCCGCGAGCGAGGAGTGCCCGGTGTGGTGACGGCGGTAGCCGGTCCCGCCCGGACCGAGGCCCCCGGAACGTCCGAAGCCAAGCGTCGGGCACCGCGAGGCGGCACCGCCGCCCGCGGGCGCCGCGGCGCCAGACCGACCAAGAAAGGCTAGAGCGGTGAGCGAGCGGAAGACCCGGGAGGCTGTGGTCATCAGCGACAAGATGCAGAAGACGCGGGTCGTGCGGATCGAGCGGGTTCACCGCCATCCCCGCTACCAGCGGGTGGTGCGCAGCGCCAAGCGGCTCAAGGTACACGATGAGGCCAATGCGAGCCGGGTCGGTGACCGCGTGTTGATCGAGGAGACCCGGCCGATGTCCAAGGAGAAGCGCTGGCGCATCCGCCAGATCGTGAAGGTGAACGCCGCGGCCCGGGCGCTGGCGGTGCCCGGCGCAGCCACCCCTACCTTGAACAGGCCACCCACGGCTCAAGGCGAGCAGGCGCTCCGGTAAATGATCCAGCCGCGGTCCATGCTCGAGGTCGCCGACAACTCCGGAGCCAAGAAGGTGCAGTGCATCCGGGTGATGGGGGGCGGCAACAAGCGCTACGCCTCCATCGGCGATACCGTCATCGTGGCGGTCAAGGAAGCAGCGCCAGACGGCACCGTGAAAAAAGGCGAGGTGGCCCGGGCGGTGGTGGTGCGGACGGTCAAGGAAGTCCGACGCAAGGACGGTTCCTACATCCGCTTCGATCGCAATGCCGTGGTTCTCATCAAGCCCGACGAGAACCCGGTGGGCACCCGCATCTTCGGCCCGGTGGCCCGTGAGCTGCGAGAGCGGCAGTTCACCAAGATCATTTCCCTGGCCCCGGAGGTTATCTGATGCCGGGCGTGCATGTGCGGCGGGGCGATGTGGTCGCGGTCATTGCGGGGAAGGAGCGCGGCAAGCGCGGCAAGGTCATGCGGGTGCTCCGGGACACGGGGCGGGTGGTGGTGGAGAAGGTGAACATGGTCAAGCGCCACCAGCGACCGACCCAGAAGCTCCGCCAGGGCGGCATCATCGAACGGGAGGGCGCGCTGGCGCTCTCGAACGTGCTGCTCGTGTGCGGGCGATGTGACAAGCCTGCCCGCTCGGGCGTCAGCATCCTCGCCGACGGCCGGCGGCTGCGCGTCTGCAAGCGCTGCGGCGAGCCGATGGACAAGGGGTAGCGATGGCAGAGAAGGCTCCAGCCCAAAAGCCGCCCGCGCCGAAGGCCCCGGCCCCGCGGCCCGCCCGACCCCAGCCCAAGAAGGGCGAGCCTGCCGCCCCGGCCGCGAAGACCCGGCCCCGCGGGACCGGCCAGGTCCCGCCCCGGCTCCGCGATCGGTTCCGGGGGGCGGTCGTCCCCGCCCTCATGAAGGAGCGAGGGTATACGAACCCGCTCGAGGTGCCACGGGTGGAGAAGATCGTCATCAACATGGGCGTGGGCGAGGGCCGGGAGAACGCCAAGGCGTTGGACTTCGCCACCACCGATCTGCTCGCCATCACCGGGCAGAAGCCGGTGGTGACGCGGGCCAAGAAGTCGATCGCCAACTTCAAGCTGCGGGCCGGCGTTCCCATCGGCGCCAAGGTCACCCTGCGGGGCGCGCGGATGTACGAGTTCCTGGATCGCCTGGTCAACGTGGCCCTGCCCCGGGTGCGCGACTTCAAGGGCGTGCCGCCCAAAGGGTTCGATGGCCGCGGCAACTACGCCCTGGGGCTCCGCGAGCAGCTGATCTTCCCGGAGATCGTCTACGACAAGGTCGACAAGGTTCGAGGCATGGACATCAACATTGTGACGACGGCGCGAACCGACGAGGAGGCCCGGGCGCTCCTGGGCCAGCTCGGGATGCCGTTCAGGGAGTAAGGGCAGCATGGCCAAGACCTCGCTCATCATGAAGGCCCAGCGGGCCCCGCGCTTTCGCACGCGGGCCTACCGGCGCTGCAAGTTGTGCGGACGGCCGCGCGCGTATCTGCGGAAGTTCCAGATGTGTCGTCTGTGCTTCCGGGAGCTGGCCCTCAAGGGCGAGATCCCGGGCGTGATCAAGGCCAGCTGGTGACGCCATGAACAGCGATCCCGTCGCCGACCTGCTCACCCGTATCCGTAATGCCAGCCGCGCCGAGCATGAGAAGGTCGACATCCCGGCCTCCCGCCTGAAAGTCCGGATCGCCGAGATCCTGAAGACCGAGGGGTTCATCAAGAACTACCGGGTGCTCGACGACACCAAGCAGGGCACGCTGCGCGTCTACCTCAAGTACGGGCCGGCCAACGAGCAGATGATCTCGGGCCTCATCCGAGTGTCCAGCCCGGGGCGCCGCGTTTACGTGACCCACGACCGGATTCCGACCATCCTGGCCGGCATGGGGGTGACGATCGTGTCAACGTCCCGTGGCCTCCTGACCGATCGGGACGCGCGTAGCCAGAAGATCGGCGGCGAAGTGCTCGCCTACGTGTGGTAGCGAGGGTACCCATGTCACGCATCGGCAAGCAACCTATCCCGATTCCCCAGGGTGTGAAGGTGCAGATCGAGGGCGACGTCGTCCGGGCCGAGGGTCCCAAGGGCAAGCTGGCGCAACCGGTACCTTCGGGGCTGCAGGCCGCCCTCGACAACGGCCGGATGGTGATCACCCGTGCCGGCGACGATCGGCGGGTCCGTGCGCTCCACGGGCTCACCCGGGCGCTGATGGCCAACATGGTCAGGGGGGTCCTGGCCGGGTTCGAGAAGAAGCTGGAGATCGTCGGCATCGGCTACCGGGCCCAGCTCCAGGGCCGGAACATCCAGCTCGCCCTCGGGTACTCGCACCCCGTGATCTTCCCCTTGCCGGAGACGATCACTGCGGAGATCGACAAGCAGACACTGATCACCGTGCGGGGTCCCGACAAGGCCCTGGTGGGGCAGACCGCGGCCAAGCTTCGGGCCCTGCGCGATCCCGACCCCTACAAGGGCAAGGGGATCCGGTACGCCGGCGAAGTGGTGCGACGCAAGGTGGGCAAGAAGGCGGGGGCCAAGTGATCACCAAGGACCGTCGGGCTGCCCGTGACGTCCGGCACCTGCGGCTGCGCCGCAGCGTCAGCGGTAGCGCCGCGCGGCCGCGGCTGGCCGTATATCGCAGCCTGAACCACATCTACGCGCAGCTGATCGACGACGGGGCCGGCCGTACGCTGGCAGCGGCGGATAGCCGGAGCAAGGCCTTCCGGGCTCAGCATCCCAGCGGCGGAAACGTGGCCGCCGCCCGCGCCGTGGGTCAGGCGCTGGCCGAACGGGCCCGGGCCCGCGGGATCGAGCGCGTGGTGTTCGATCGGGGCGGGGCACAGTACCACGGACGAGTCAAGGCGCTGGCCGAGGCGGCCCGCGCCGGCGGGCTGGTTTTCTAGGTCGGAGAGGGCGTCGAGGAGAATCTGGTGGCAGAACCGAGGATCGATGCGAGCGTGCTCGAGTTGGCGGACCGGGTGGTGTCCATCAACCGGGTGGCCAAGGTTGTCAAGGGTGGACGGCGGTTCTCCTTCACGGCACTCGTCGTGGTGGGCGATGGTCGTGGTCACGTCGGCGTGGGTCTGGGCAAGGCCCACGAGGTCCCCGAGGCGATTCGCAAGGCGGTGGAGCACGCCAAGAAGGACCTGATCTTCGTTCCCCTCCGGGAGACCACGATTCACTGCGAGATCACCGGGCACTTCGGGGCGGGGCGGGTGTTTCTCAAGCCGGCGGTGCCCGGTACAGGCGTCATCGCGGGCGGAGCGGTGCGACCGATCCTGGAAGCGGTGGGCGTGCAAGACATCCTCACCAAGACCCTGGGCTCGAACAACCCCCACAATGTCCTGAAGGCGACCATGGACGCGCTCCGCAAGCTCAGGCGCATTCAGGATCTGCATGCCGTTCGCAAACGGGGCGACGGCGGCGGTGCCGGGGAGGAGACGGCCGGTGGCGGCAAAGAATCTTAGACTCAGGCTCACCCGGAGCATCATCGGTCTGTCTCCCAAGCAGGAGGCCACCGTGCGGGCTCTGGGCCTGCGGCGCATCAACCAGGAGGTCGTCCAACCGGACACGCCGAGCATTCGGGGCATGATCGCGAAGGTGCCGCACATGCTGCAGGTGACCCATGAGGCTTGAGGAGCTGCGTCCGGCACCGGGTGCCAGAAAGCCGAGGAAGCGCGTTGGCCGTGGGCCAGGGTCTGGCCACGGCAAAACATCGACCAAGGGCCACAAGGGCCACAAGGCGCGATCGGGCGGTGGCAAGGCTGGTGGCTTCGAGGGTGGCCAGATGCCGCTCTACCGGCGCCTGCCCAAGCGCGGCTTCCTGCCCTACGGGGGTAAGGACGAGTACGCCGTCGTCAACCTCAAGGCTCTGGCCGGTTTCGGGGCTGGCGCGATGGTCGATCCGGACGGTCTGGTCCAGGCTGGCCTCATCAAGCGGGGCCGCCGGGGGCGGATCAAGGTTCTGGGCACGGGCGAGGTGTCCCACGCCCTGACGCTCCGGGTACACGCGGTCAGCGCGGCGGCGCGCACCAAGATCGAGGGGCAAGGGGGACGAGTGGAGCTCATCACGCCGGAGGCGAAGACGCCGTGATCGAGGGCCTGCAGAGCTTTCAGAACGTCTTCAAGATCCCGGAGCTCAAGCGTCGGCTGCTGATCACCGCCGGGCTCCTGATCGCCTATCGGCTCGGGGCCCACGTGCCGACGCCGGGTATCGACGGCCACGTGCTGGCCCAGTTCTTCGACCAGATGCAGCAGGGGTTGCTGGGGATGGTCGATCTCTTCTCGGGCGGCAACCTGCGCCGGCTCTCGATCTTCGCCCTGGGGATCATGCCCTACATCTCGGCGTCGATCATCTTACAGCTCCTCACCGTCGTGATCCCGGCCCTGGAACGGCTGGCCAAGGAGGGCGAAGCCGGGCGCAAGAAGATCACCCAGTACACCCGCTACGGCACCATCGTGCTCAGCGCCGTCCAGGCCCTGGGGATCGCCTACGGGCTGGAGCGGATGCCCACGCCGACCGGCGCCCCCATCGTGCCCTACCCCGGCTGGGGCTTCCGGCTCCTGACCACGCTCACCCTCACCGCGGGCACGGCCCTGATCATGTGGATCGGAGAGCAGATCTCCGAGAAGGGCATCGGCAACGGGATCTCGCTCATCATCTTCGCGGGCATCGTGGTGCGGCTGCCCTCGGCCATCGCCGCGTCCTATACGCTGATCACCACGGGCGAGATGAAGCTGTTCGTGTTCCTCGGCCTCTGCGCGCTCATGCTGGCCGTGACCGCCGCGGTCGTCCTCATGCAGGAGGGACAACGAAAGATCCCGGTGCAGTACGCCCGGCGGGTCGTCGGGCGGCGGGTGTACGGCGGGCAATCCACGCACATTCCCCTCCGGATCAATACGGCGGGAGTCATTCCGGTCATCTTCGCCTCGTCACTGATCCTGTTTCCCGCCACGCTCACCAACTTCATGCCGCATCCGTGGATGCAGACGATCGCGGATGCCATGAGTCCGGGGCGGTTTACCTACACCGTGCTCTACATGGGCCTCATCGTCTTCTTCGCCTACTTCTACACGGCGATCGTCTTCAACCCGGTCGACCTGGCCGATAACATGAAGAAGTACGGGGGGTTCATTCCGGGCGTTCGCCCGGGCAAGAAGACGGCGGAGTACATCGATCACGTGTTGACGCGAGTCACCCTGCCCGGCGCTCTCTTCCTGGCAACTATCTCGGTGCTGCCGGACTTCATGATTCGCTGGTTCAACGTCCCCTTCTATTTCGGGGGAACGAGCCTGCTCATCGTGGTCGGCGTGGCGCTGGACACTGTGCGCCAGATGGAATCCCACCTCCTCATGCGCAACTATGAGGGCTTCCTCAAGCGCTCGCGCTCCCGCTCGGGAGCGTTCGGGAGGACCTAGGTGCGCCTGGTCTTTCTGGGTCCGCCGGGTGCCGGCAAGGGGACACAGGCGCGGGAGCTGGCGCGGGAGTGGGGGGTGCCCCAGATCGCGACCGGGGATATGCTGCGCGAGGCGGTGGCCGCGGATACGCCGCTGGGCCGTCAGGCCCGTGGATACATGGAACGGGGCGCGCTGGTGCCCGACGGCGTGATCATCGGCCTCATCGCCGAGCGGCTGGCCCAGCCGGACGCCAAGCGGGGGTGTGTCCTGGATGGATTTCCCCGCACGATTCCCCAGGCCGAGGCCCTGGCGCGTCTCCTCGAGGATCTCGGCCAGCAGCTCGATCGGGCGATGTTCTTCGAGGTGTCCGAGCCCGAGCTGCTCCGCCGGCTGACCGGGCGCCGCTCCTGCCCCCGGTGCCAGGCCACCTATCACGTCGCGGGCGCGCCGCCCCGCCGGGCCGGCGTGTGCGATCGCTGCGGAAGCGCCCTGACCCAGCGGGAGGACGACCGAGAGGCGACGGTGCGGACCCGCCTGCGGGTGTATGCCGAGCAGACGAGCCCGCTCCTCGACTACTACCGGGGCCGCGGGCTGTTAGCGAAGGTGGCCGGCGAGGGCCCCATCGAGTCCATTCGCGACAGCATTCGGCGGGCGGTGGAGGCAGTCCGGCCGTGATCGTGCTGAAGTCGGCGCGCGAGATCGAGATCATGCGCCAGGGTGGCCAGATCTTGGCCGCCCTCATGGAGCACCTGCGGGGCACCGTCAAGAGCGGGATGTCGACGCTGGAGATCGACGAAGACGTGGAGGCCTTCATCACACGACGCGGGGCCCAGACGGCCTTCAAGGGCTACCGTGGTTTTCCGGCCTCGGTGTGCGTCTCCATCAACGAGGAGATCGTCCACGGCATTCCCTCGGCCCAGCGGCGGCTCAAGGAAGGTGATATCGTCGGTCTGGACCTGGGCTGCATCGTCGACGGTTACTACGCCGACTGCGCCTTCACCATGGCCATCGGAGAGATTCCGCCTCCCGTGGAACGCCTCCTCGATGTCACCCGACAGAGTTTGGAGCTGGCCGTCGCGCAGTGCCGCCCGGGGCGGCGGCTCTCCGATGTCTCGCACGCCGTGCAGCAGCACGTCGAGGCGCACGGACTCGGGGTGGTTCGCGCGTTCGTCGGTCACGGCATCGGGCGCGCGCTGCACGAGGAGCCCCAGGTGCCCAACTTCGGTGAGCCGGGCCGCGGCCCCCAGCTCAGGCCGGGCATGGTGCTGGCCATCGAGCCCATGGTGACGATGGGGAGCTGGGACGTGCGAATCCTGGACGACGGCTGGACTGCCGTCACCGCGGACGGTAGCCTGGCCGCGCACTTCGAGCACACCGTGGCCGTCACCGAGCAGGGGCCGTCGGTGCTGACCAGCCGGTCGTCCAATGGGCAAGGCTGACATGGCCAAAGAAGACGCCATCGAGGTCGAGGGCACGGTGGTCGAACCCCTGCCCAATGCGATGTTTCGCGTGGAGCTGGACAACGGGCACCGGGTGCTGGCCCACGTCAGCGGCAAGATGCGGATGAACTTCATCCGCATCCTTCCCGGCGATCGGGTGAAGGTCGAGCTGTCGCCCTACGACCTCACCCGTGGCCGCATCACGTATCGGTTCAAGTAGCGTGAGGTCGACGACGCGATGAAGGTGAGACCTTCGGTGAAGGCACGGTGTGAGCACTGCAAGATCGTCCGCCGGCAGGGTGTCACGCGGGTGATCTGCAAGAACCCCCGCCACAAACAGCGGCAAGGGTAAGCAGCGAGGAGAAGGCGAGATGGCACGAGTTGCCGGTGTGGACCTGCCGCGGGAGAAGCGGGGCGAGGTTGCCCTCACGTACCTCTATGGTATCGGGCGCCCGACGTCGCTCAAGGTATTTCAGCAGGCCCGAGTCGATCCCAACAAGCGGGTCAAGGCGTGGACGGAGGAAGAAACCGCCCGCGTGCGCGAGATCATCGAGCGGGAGTTGAAGGTCGAGGGCGATCTGCGGCGGGAAATTGCCATGAACGTCAAGCGCCTGATGGACATCGGCGCCTACCGCGGCATCCGTCATCGTAAGGGGCTGCCCGTGCGGGGACAGCGCACGCATACCAATGCGCGCACCCGGAAGGGCCCACGCAAGGGCGTCATGGTGAAGAAAAAGCCGGCGGCGGCCGCGCCGGCCGCGCCGGCGGCGGCGGCCGCCAGAAAGACGGGAGCATAGTCGATGGCGGATCAGCCGACGAAACCGGCGCCCCGCAAGAAGGGCGGCAAGAAACGGGAGCGGCGCGAGGTGCGCACCGGCGTCGCCCACATCCAGGCGACGTTCAACAACACGATCGTGACCCTGACGGATAAGACCGGCAACGTGGTGTCCTGGTCCAGCGCCGGCAGTGCCGGGTTCAAGGGCTCCCGCAAGTCCACGCCATTCGCTGCGCAGACGGCCGCCGAGCAGGCGGCCCGCAAGGCAATGGAGTACGGGCTGAAACAGGTCGAGGTGTGCGTGAAGGGCCCGGGGGCCGGGCGGGAGGCCGCCATTCGTTCGCTGCAGGCGGTGGGCCTGGAGATCACCTCGATCCGCGACGTGACGCCGATTCCCCACGATGGCTGCCGGCCGCCGAAGCGGCGGCGGGTCTAGGAGGCGCCCCATGGCCCGCTACCGTGACGCCAAGTGCCGCCTGTGCCGGCGGGAGGGCATGAAGCTCTTCCTCAAGGGCGCCCGCTGCTTCACCGACAAGTGCGCCATCGAGCGCCGCAACTATCCGCCGGGCCAGCACGGCCTGAACCGCGGCAAGCTGACGCCGTTCGGGGTCCAGCTCCGGGAGAAGCAGAAGGCCAAGCGGATCTACGGATTGCTCGAGCAACAGTTCCGCCGGTACTTCGAGTCGGCGGAGCGGCAGAAGGGCGCCACCGGCGAGAATCTCCTCAAGCTGCTCGAGCTGCGGCTGGATAACGTCGTCTATCGCCTGGGCTTTGCCGCCTCTCGCCGGGAATCCCGGCAGATGGTGGCGCATGGGCACTTCCAGGTGAACGGTCGTAAGGTTTCCGTCCCCTCGTACCTGGCCAACGTGGGGGACACCGTCGGGCTGCGACCGACCTCCAAGCACGCCGCTCGGGTTGACGACAACCTCAACGCAGGCCGGGGGCAAATTCCCCAGTGGCTGGAGCTCCAGTCCGAGGCGCGACGAGGGGTGGTGCGCAGCCTGCCCCTGCGGGAAGACATTCAGATTCCCGTGTCCGAGCAGCTCATTGTCGAGCTCTACAGCAAGTAGCAGGAGTCGTCATGCCACGCATCCCGTTTCAGAGGCCGCGCAAGGTGGAGTGGGAGATCCGGAGCGAGCGCTATGGACGGTTGGTGTCCGAGCCGTTCGAGAAGGGCTATGCGCTCACGGTTGGCAACGCCCTGCGCCGGACCCTGCTCGCGATCGTCCCCGGGGCGGCCGTGGCCTGGATCAAACTCGAGGGAGTCAGAAGCGCTGACGCCAAGATATCCGGCGTGGTGGAGAGCACGACCGACGTGCTCATGAACTTCAAGAAGCTGGCCGTCCAGGTCCCCGCCGGCGAGCCCCAGGTGCTGCATCTGGACTTCACCGGGCCCAAGACCGTCACCGGCGCCGACGTGCCGGAGACCGACCTCGAAGTGGTGAATCCCGAGGTGCACCTGTTCACGCTGGACAGCGGCGCCCGGCTGACCTTGGACATCGGCATCGGCGTGGGGCGCGGCTACGAGGCCGCCGATCACAAGGCCGCCTCCCTGCCGGCTGGCGCCTTGGCCCTTGACGCCGCCTACTCGCCCATCACGCGGGTGTCCTACAGCGTCGAGATGTCTCGACTGGGCAAGATCACCGACTACGAGAAGCTCGTGCTGGAGATCTGGACGAACGGGTCGGTCAGCCCCGACGACGCGCTGGAGCGAGCAGCCAGCTTTCTGCGGGGCCACTTCAGTCCCCTGGCCGTCCGTACTGGCGACGAAGAAGCCGAGACCGAGGGCGCCTCCGGCGAGGAATACCTCCGGGACGCCCTGGCCAAGACCCTCGAGGAGCTCCCGCTCCCCGCGCGTGCGGTGAACGCGCTGAAGAATGCGGAGATTCATCTGGTGGCCGACCTCGCCCAGAAGACCGAGCTCGATCTTGAGCAGGTCAAGAACCTCGGCGAGAAGTCCATCGATGAGATCAAGAGCGCACTGGCTGGCCTGGGGCTGTCACTGGGCATGCGCATCGATCCGGGCGTGTTGGGGGGACTCGGGCGGGGAGGCGCGGTCCGATGAGGCATCGCCATCACCGATACCGGCTCGGCCGCGTGACGGCCCATCGCCTGGCTCTGGTCAGGAACATGCTGGTGGCGCTGTTCCGGCACGAGCGAATCACGACCACTGAGACGAAAGCGAAAGCGCTCCGGCCGCTGGCCGATCGCATCGTCACCCTGGCCAAGCGGGAAAGTCTGCACGCCCGGCGTCAGGCGCTGGCCATGGTGCCCGACTCGGAGGTCGTGGCCCGCCTTTTCGACACCATTGCCGCTCGCTTCTCGGATCGCCACGGGGGCTACACTCGAATCATCAAGAGCGGCGTTCGCCGTGGCGATGCCGCGCCGCTGGTGTTCCTGGAGCTGGTCGATCGGGTCGAGATCCCGGCGGACCGCGGCAAGGACAAGGGTGACCGGAAGGAGCGCGCGCCGAGAGGCCGCCAGGCGGCGGGCAAGGGCAAGAAGAAGGAAAAGGCCGCCGCCTCCGCCTAGTTCACTGCACGTGCTGCCGGAAGAAGGCCAGCGTGCGACGCCAGGCGTCGTCGGCGGCCGCCTTGTTGTAGACGTCAGACCGCTCGTCGTTGAAGAACGCGTGGTCGACGTTGGGGTAGACGTGGATGTTCGATCGCTTGCCGGCTTTCTTGATGGCGGCGTCGACCTCCCTGGCCACCTGCGGCGTTACGAATTGGTCCTTCTCGGCGAACAGCCCTAGCACGGGGCCGGAAAGCTTGGTGTAATCGGGCTTGACGTTGGGATGGACCCCGTAGAAATCGACGCAGGCCCCCACCGAGGGGTTGAGCGTCGCGGCGAACAGTGCCAGTTGCCCCCCCATGCAGAACCCGACGACCCCGATGGTCTTGGTCGAGGCATGCTGGAGCAGGGCGGTGGTGGCGCCGCGAAGGTCCTTCTCGGCCTGCGGGACATTTAGGGCCATGAACAGCTTGCCCGCCTCATCGGGCTCGGACGCCATCTTGCCATGATAGAGGTCGGGAGCCAGGGCCGTAAAGCCCTCGGCAGCGAAGCGATCGCAGACGCTCTTGATGTGCCGCACGAGCCCCCACCATTCCTGGAGCACGAGGACACCGGGACCCTTGCCCGCCGCGGGCGTTGCCAGATACCCAGAGGTCCTGGTGCCGTTTGTCGAAAACTCCACGGTCTTGCCAGCCATGCGTTGACCTCCTCTTATTCTTGGAGGGGGCACAAGGCGCGCCCCCTCCAAACCTCCCCGTTCGCGCGCGGTGCGACGACCGTCCCCCTCCAAACCTCCCCGTTCGCGCGCGGTGCGGCCCGCTCTCGAGCGCTCAGCCCACGAGGACGGGGGGCGGACCCACGGGAGCGATCTTGACCGCGGTGACCCGCCGCGCGTCCGCCTCCAGCACCGTGATGGCATACCGGGAAACCTGGAACTGCTCGCCCCGCCTCGGGATCCGGCCCAGGGTGGCCAGGACCAGGCCGGCGACGGTCTCGTAGTCGCTCTTGGGCACGTCCCAGTCCAGCGCCTCGTTCAGCTCATCGATGTTGGTTCGGGCCGCCACCCAGTAACTGCCGTCGGGCAGCCGCTCGATGGGTGCGGCGGCCCGGTCGTGCTCGTCGTGGATCTCGCCGACGATCTCTTCCAGGACGTCCTCGAGCGTCACGATGCCCGTGCTGCCTCCGTACTCATCCACGACCACGGCCAGATGGATCCGGCCCCGCTGGAGCTCGCGGAGCAGGTCGTCGATGCGCTTGGTTTCCGGCACATAGTACGGTTGGCGCATGAGCTCGTCCAGGGTGCGAGCCGAGGCACCCCGCCGCAGGAGATCCATGGCCGCCACCACGCCGACGATGTTCGTCTCCCGCTGGCCGTAGATCGGCACGCGAGAGAAGCCCCGCTGCTGGATCAGGGCGACGGCATCGCGCGGAGTAGCGGTGACCGGGAGCATCACCACCTCCACCAGGGGCACCATGATCTCCCGGACGGTGGTGTCGCCGAGATCGAAGATCTTGTCGATCATCTCGGCTTCTTGGGTGGTCACGTCGGCCTCGCCCGGTTCCATGCTGAGCAGGGCCTTCAGCTCCTCACGCGAAACGAAGTGTCGCGAATCGGCCCGTCCGGCCCCGAAGACCCGGAGGAGCCAGCCGACGACGGTGTGGGCGAAGACCACGAACGGCGCCAGCAGGGCCGCCGTCCAGGTCAGGAGCCGGTAGAGCTTCAGGACCAGCGGGGTGGCCCATTCCCGGGCCACCGCCTTGGGAATGATCTCGCCGAACACGAGCATGATCGGCGTCAGCACAGCGGTGACGACCAGAGGGGCCAGGCCGCCCAGCTCCGGCAAGAGCGCGAAGGTCCCCGCCGACGAGGCCACCACGTGGGCGATGGTGACACCGATCATGGCCGTGGCCAGCGTGCGCTCCGGGTTCCGGAACGCCTCCAGGTACTCCGCGGCGCCGGCGTGGCCCTCTTCGGCCAGATGACGAAGGCGCAGGCGGTTGGCCGCAATGAAGGCCATCTCGGCCGCCGAGAAGAACATGGTGGCGATCAGACAGATGACGGGGATCCAGAGCAGGAGGCTCATGCCGCCGCTTCCCCCTGGTGGGGACTGCCGAGGCTCACCAGAACCTCCACGACACGCGTGCGCTCGACCTTCTCCACGGTCACGGTGAGCTCGGAGGTCTGCAGGCGCTCGGCCTTGCGCGGCACGCGGCCGAACAGGTCCAGCACCCAGCCGCCCACGGTGTCATAGGTCTGGTTGGAGATGGCCAGTCCGGTGGCCGCGTTCAGCTCCTCGATGGGCAGCTTTCCGGCCACGCGATAGGTGGTGGCATCGACGCGCTGGATCAGCCGCTCCGGCTCGTCGAACTCGTCGGCGATCTCCCCGACCAGCTCCTCCAACAGATCCTCCAGGGCGACGAGGCCGGCCGTGCCTCCGTACTCGTCGACGACGATGGCCAGGTGGATTTTCTTGGCCTGGAGCTCCTGGAGGAGGGCGTCGGCCCGTTTGGTCTCGGGCACGAAGTAGGGGGGATGCAGGTGAGCCCGCAGATCGAAGTCGGTGGGCAGGCCGTCGGCGTAGGGCAGCAGATCCTTCGTATAGAGGATGCCGACGATGACGTCGATGGAGCCCTCGAACACGGGCACCCGGGAGTGGAGGTTTTCCCGCAGGGCGGGCAGGATCTCCTCCCGCCGGGTTGTCGCCACGTCGAGGCAGAACATGTCCGTGCGGGGTACCATGATCGAGCGGACCAGCGTGTCCTCGAGCTCGAAGACCTTGTGGATCATCTCCCGCTCGCCCCGCGCTACCACGCCCTCACTGGCCCCGACGTCGACCAGCGTGCGCAGCTCATCCTCCGTCAGCTCGGGCCGGGCCTCCCGGTCGCGCCCGATGAGTTGCACGATGAGGGCGCTGAGCCCGGCCAGCCCTGCCGCGAACGGTCTCAGGGCCCGTTCCAGCCAGGCCACCGGCCAGCGGGCGAAGGCCAGGAAGCGCTCGGGGTATTTCACGGCGACCGTCATCGGCAGGACTTCGCCGAAGGTCGTGAGGAGCAGGATCATGAGGAGGATCTCGGCGCCGAGCCCCCAGCGCGGACCGAAGAGCTGCTCGGCCAGCGTGGCGGCCAGGGCCGCGGCCCCGATGTTGATCACGGTGATCCCGATCAGCAGGGTGACCAGCAGATCATGGGGGCGCTCGATGAGCGGGGCGCGGGTGACGTCACCCGTCTCCGCCCCAGCCAGCCGGCGGAGGCGGGCGCGGCCGAGCGAGAAGTAGGCCGCCTCAGCGCCGGTCAGGATCGCCGAGCAGGCGATCAGCACGGCAAGGAGCAGGAGCTTGAGCACCATCCCCTCACCCACGGCGGCGCCCCGTCACGAAGTGCTCAAATCCGCGCGCCGCCGGGCGCGAGCGCCCGCGTGTGTCGGCGAACACGATCCCGCCGCTCCCGACGATCTCGCCGATGGGGATCAGGGGCGTGCCGGACGTCCGCTCCAGCCCCTCGGCCAGGCGGGGCAGCGCAGCCGGGGCGCAGGTCAACAAGAGTTCGTAGTCCTCGCCCCCGCCGGTGGCCCAGGCCGTGGGGTCGGCACCCAGCGCCCGGGCCACCGCCTGCGTGTCGTCGTCGATGGGCAGGCGATTGATCTCCACCCGGGCTCCCACCTCGCTCTCTTCGGCGATATGGCCCAGATCGGTGGCCACGCCGTCGGAAACGTCGATGAGCGCGGTGACACCGTCGGCGCCACCCAACCAGTTGCCTTCGGTCACGCGCGGCCTGGGTCGGAGGTGGGCGGCGGTCAACCGCGCCAGCGCTTCGGCCGAGACGCCGGGGGGCGCCTTGGGGCGCTCGAGCACGGCGAGGCCGGCCGCGGCCCGGCCCAACGGTCCGGTGACGGCGACCACGTCACCCCTGCGTGCTCCGCTACGGAGCTTTGGCGCCTGCGCCGTCTCACCGAGGACGCTCACGGTGACGAACCAGCCGGTGGGTGAGGCCGAGGTGTCGCCGCCCACGATGGCCACTCCGTGCTCGCTTCCCAGCGCCAAGACACCGGTGTAGAAGGCGTCGATCTCATCCATCGTCGTGTCGCCGGGACAGGCCAGCGCGATCAGGGCCCAGCGCGGCCGCGCTCCCATGGCGGCGATGTCGGACAGGTTGACCGCCAGCGACTTCCAACCGATGTCGGCCGGCTCCGTGTAGCGGCGGCGGAAATGCACTTCTTCGATCAGGAGGTCCGTGGTGGCCACGAGCCGGCCCCCGGGCGTCGGCACCAGCACAGCGCCGTCGTCGCCGATGCCGACCTCGACCCCGTGGCCACCGGCCGTACGGAGGCGGACGGCACGGATCAAGGCGCGTTCGGTGAGGCGGCCAGTCGCCGACGAGCGCGGGGCCGGCCCGGGGGCCCGTCGCTTCATCGCCGGCCGAGGAAGTTCCCGAGCAGCCGCTTGCCCTCTGCCGTCAAGATCGACTCCGGATGGAACTGGACTCCTTCGATGGGGTGACGTCGGTGGCGGACCCCCATGATCTCTCCGTCCTCCGTCCAGGCGCTGATCTCGAGATCGGCCGGCACCGTGTCCCGAAGGATCGCGAGCGAGTGATATCGAGTGGCTTCGAACGGGGAGGGAAGGCCGTGGAAGACTCCCAACCCGTCGTGGTGGATGGCCGAGGTCTTGCCGTGCATCTGGCGCTGGGCTCGGTCCACCGTCGCGCCGAACGCCCGGCCGATCGCCTGGTGTCCCAGGCAGACCCCCAGCACCGGCGTGGTCGCTCCCAGCCGGCGGATGACCTCGATGGACACTCCGGCCTGATCCGGAGTGCCCGGCCCGGGGGAGATCACGATGCCCTCCGGCCGGAGCGCGGTAATCCCCTCGACATCCTGCTCGTCGTTGCGGACCACCTTGAGGGTGGCCCCGAGCTCGCCCAGATACTGGACCAGATTCCAGGTGAAGGAATCGTAGTTGTCGATGACGAGAATCACAGACTCGCCTCGCCTTCGGCTGCGGCTCGTACGGCCACAATCACAGGCTCGCCTCGCCTTCGGCTGCGGCTCGCACGGCCACAATCACAGGCTCGCCTCGATTCTCGCAGCGTCGCCTCGCCTCCGGCTGCGGCTCCTCCTACGGGCTGCGGCTCGCACGGCCACAATCATCGCGCAGCCGCCATGCGCAGCGCGAGCACCAGGCCCCGGGCCTTGGAGCAGGTTTCCAGCCACTCGGTCTTGGGATCGGAATCGGCGACGATGCCGGCGCCGACCTGCACCGAGGCGCGGCGGTCGTGACAGACGATCGTCCGGATCGTGATGCAGGAGTCGAGGTTGCCCGAATAAGAGATATAGCCGACGGCGCCCCCGTAGGGGCCCCGCCGGGTCCGCTCCAGCGCGTCGATGATCTCCATGGCCCTGATCTTGGGGGCGCCGGTCAGCGTGCCGGCGGGAAAGCAGGCCTGCAGCACGG
>JBOHPM010000007.1:0-23249 GCA_050731715.1 Candidatus Rokuibacteriota bacterium | reverse complement strand
CCAGCTCGAACAGCCCCAGCTTCCCGTTGACGGCCCCTGTGAATGCACCTCGCTCATGGCCGAACAGCTCGCTCTCCAGGAGGTCGTCCGCCAGCGCGCCGCAATGCACATCGAGGAACGGCTTGCTCCGCCGGCGACTCAGCTCGTGCAACGTGCGCGCGAGCAAGCCTTTGCCGGTGCCCGATTCCCCGAGGATCACCACCCTAGCGTCGGTAGGAGCGGCCTGCTTCATGCGGTCCAACGCTACGCGGATCGCGGGACTCTCCCCGATGAACTCGGGGACGCGCTCGGGCTCGAGCATCCGCCGCAGCGCAACGTTCTCTCGTCGCAGCCAGAGGTGCTCGACGGCCCGGCGGAGCGTGTCCTCGATGAGCCTGGGCTCCGTGGGCTTCCTGAGGTAGTGGAAGGCCCCGAGCTTCATCGCTTCCACACAGTCGTCGTAGTCCGGCTCGCCGGTCAGCACGACGACCTCGCACACGATGTGCTCGTTGCGGATCCGCCTGAGCGTCTCGAGACCCCCGATGCCGGGCATCCGGAGGTCGAGGAGCACGACGTCGAAAGTGCGGTCGGAGAGACGATCGAGAGCGGCCTCGCCGCTGGCAGCGCACTCCACGTGGTGCCTGGAGTTCTTCAGCCGTCGTTCGATGAGGAGACGGAACGGCTCCTCGTCGTCCACGACCAGCACACTCATCGGCGGCCCGTTCGACTTGGTTCGGGTATCTTCGCTCATGGCTCCGCGGGCAGTTCCACGATCACGGTCGCCCCCTGTCCCAACCCGGCGCTCGTGATCGCAATCGATCCTTTGTGCTGTTCGACCATCGCCTGGCACACCGCCAGGCCGAGGCCCACGCCCTTGCCGACTTCCTTCGTGGTGAAGAATGGGTCGAACACGTTCGGGAGATTCTCCCGAGCGATCCCGCGGCCCGTGTCCCGGATCGTGAGCTGCACGCGTCCTGGCCCTGCTGCCTCGGGCTCGAAGTGCATCTCGACCTCCACCCGACCAGGGCCCTCGAGCGCATCCAGCGCGTTCGCGAGGATATTGAGGACAACCTGCTTCAGCATCACCGCGTCCGCCCGGATCCGGAGGGGAGTGTCGGTCGGGGCCACCGCGATTCGCTTCTCCTGTCGAGCGGCCGCCGCCGCCACCAGGGCCACCGCGTCTGCAACCAGCTGCGGTAGATCGACGGGCTCGAGGGTCGGCTTGCGCTCACGGACGTAGCCGAGGAGCCGGTCCACGATGCTGGCCGCGCGTCGGATCTCGGCATGCGCCTGCTTCAGGAACGACGGAAACTCTTCGAACTCCGGCCGGGCGAGCAGCGCTTCCGCTTCGGCGCGCTCCCGGAGCTCGGCGATGAAGCCGACCGCGTTCTGTAGTGGATTCCGAAGCTCGTGGGCCAGGCCGGCGGCGAGCCGTCCCACGGCAACCAGCTTCTCGTGGCGGAGGACCGCGGCCCTGGAAACCTCGAGGTCATGGTAGGCGCGCGCATTGGCGATGGCCAGGGCGGCCTGGTCGGCCAGCCCCTGGACCAGTTCGACGTCGGCGGTGGTGAAGGCGCGCCCGGTCTCGCCGGTCACGGCGAGGATGGCGAGCAACCTGTCCTGAAGCCGCACGGGAACCGCCAGCACGGCGCGATGCTCGTGACTCGGACGGGGGTCCGGGACGCCCGGCTCGGCAAGCCGCGGATCGGTCTCGAGATCGGGAGTCCAGAACGGTCGCTTCGCCGAGGATACCTTCCGGAGGAGACGCTGCAGGCGTGTGGCGCCTGGGTCGGCGAGGATGCTGTTGGGCTGCCGGCCCTGGACCGCCAGCTGCCCGCGAGGGTCCCACACCGCCGCATCGGTTCCGCTCAGGAGCGAGCGAACGCCGTCTACCAGGTGCTGGCAGACGGTCGAGACGTCCTGGGCCTGAGTTTCCGTCAGCGAGCCGGCCAGCCGCGACAGGGCGGAGGCGCCGTGCCCGCGCCTGAGAGTCTCGCCCTCGCGCTGGGCCCGCTCCAGGACCGGCGCCGCAGCCTCCGCCGCGCGCTCGGCCAAGAAAACCTCGTGGTCCGCATAGGGGACCTGCGTCCCACGGGCGACCGTCAGCGCGCCGATCACCTTGTCCTCCACGATCAGCGGCACGGACAGTGTCGTGAAGGGGATCGTTTGGGGCAAGGTTGCCGTCATGATGGGAGGCACTTGAACCTCTCCGGAGCCATAGTCGCGAGCGATGAAAGGCGCGCGCGACGCGATAGCGCGCCCTGCAGATCCGCACCCCGGCGGCAGTACCTGCCCCCGACGCACCACGGCGAGCTCGGGGCCGTCGTAGCCGATCGAATGGAGCGCCCCGGAGATTCGATCCAGGCGGAACACCATCCCGATGATGCTCCGGAGCAGCACGCGGCTGTCCGCCGCGATCAGCTGTACGAGCTCGTCGAGGCGTCGCGTCGCGGCGTCGTCCGTCGCCGCTTCCGAGGCTCCGGCCTCGGCCCAGCGGTGTGTCACCTCATGCAGCCGCCAAGCATCGCGGACAGGGCGCGCGACCTTCTCGGCCAATCTCATGCAGCTGGCCGTCACGTCCGCCGAGAACTTGTCCCTGCGGCGCCGGCCGACGTAGGCGAGCCCCTCGAGCCTCGTCTCCCCGGGCAAGAGGGCATCGGCCTGGAGGGGCACCACCATCACCGTGGCGATGCCCTCGTCTGCCAGGAGCGCGCGCTCGGCCAGGCTCAGGTCTCCCTCGGCGTCGACGTCCAAACGCCAGGGCTCGCCGGTCAAGAGCACGAGTCCCCCGATACCACTGCCGGGATCGATCCTGAGCTCCGGAACCTTCGGGGAGCGCGCCCCATCGACGCAACGGATTATGAGCGACCGGGACCGCGATTCGCGGACAGCCAGCCACGACACGTCGGCCTCGGAGGTGCTCCGGAAGGCCGCGACCGCTTCCAGCAGAAGAGCAGGCATGGAGGCCGGCTCGGCGGCCATCGAGGTCGCAATGCTCGGTGCGTCGTCGGCGGACGTGGGCTCGGTGTTCAAGTCCGCGCGACCAGCCACTCTCTGATGCGTGGCCAGATCTCCCGCTCGGCGGCCCGGCTCGCGACAATCCGCGCGTGCCCGTAGTCCTCGGAGAATCCACCGGACTTGCCGCACAGCACCCACTCCTTGTCGGCCCCACCGAGCGCGTCGAACAGACGGCGGCAGCCGCGCACGGGCGCGATGTAGCGGTCTCCCGCCCCTGCCATGCACAAGGCTGGCACCGTGATTTCGGGTAGCGTGCGGAGGTAGTCGAAGCCATCCGAGCCTGTCCATCGCCGCGCGAGATTCCATCGGAACCACTGCCGCAGGATCCCCTTCGGCTCGTTCTCCGGGCCCACCCCGCACGCTCGCCCCGGCGCGTATCCGAGCAGGGTCTCGGCCACCCATCCGAAGCCCACCATGAGGCACCCGCCTAGCGTCGTGCAGGCGTCGGTCGCCTGGCTCGCCAGCGTCACCAGTCCCACCACGCCCGCCCGCGCGCCGGGGATGCGCGCCAGGTGCATGAGAAAGGCGAGGCCGCCGCCGCTATGTCCGACGAGGAAGAACCGATGCCGGCCGGTGTGGGCCCGCACGGCCTCGAGGGCTGCGGGCACGTCGAACACTCCGAAGTCCTCGAAGGTCGGGTTCGAGATCTTCTGCTGGCTCTCGCCGCGGCCGCGAAGCTCGAGGACCCAGCAGTCGAAGCCGTGCGTGGCCAGATGAGCTGCCAGCCGCCCGCAGATGCGAGCGTTCGAGAAAGTCCCGTGAGTGAGCACGACGGGCACGGGACGCGTTGTCTCTCCCGAGAATCGTGTGAGGGCGAGCTCGACACCGTCCGTCGTCGTCACGCGATAGCGTGTGGGGACGAGGTCGGCCGAGGCCGAGTCGGGCGTGCTCAAGGTCGTCATCCCGCAACCGCCGCGACGGCCGGCTCCAGAACCGTCTGCTCCGAGTCACGCCGGCCGCGGCGTGCCCGTCGCATCTCCTCGAGACGACCGTCAGCGAAGAGACCCTGGATCATGGGAATGTGAAAGCCGGCGTCTCCGACCACCGTGACTCGCTCGGCTTCTGTCGCGACCCACTCCCGATCACGGAGCGCCTGCCAGATTGCCGCGTGTTCATGGATGGGATCGACGCCGAAGAGGCGCCGGTAGAGTTCCCGGTCCACGCTGAGGCCCTGCAACATCTGGAACAGCGTGTAGAGCCGGAGATCCTCATTGGTGTAGCGATACCCTCGCTCAACCGGCAAGCGTCCGTCGTCGAGGCACCGGTAGTAGTCTGCTATGCGGGGGCAGTTCCCATAGATCCAGCCGGGCTCCTCTGGGGAACCGGGCCACGCTGACAGGCCAGCGAATCCCCAGCCGAAGGCGTCGTAACCCGTGATCCCGCCGTTCGTGTCTCGCTCGAATGGCGTCCGGCCGAGCACTTCGTACCGGTTCTTGCCTTGCTCGTCGGCGTCGATCCGCTCCCAATCGTACGAGGTGGCTTGCCTGTAGCCGCTTGCCTCGAGGAGCTGTTTGGCGACGCGGTACATCTCCAGGTTATCTTCCACGGACGGCAGCTGGTTCCTCCGGTTTCGCGCAAAGTCCGTCCGGCCGGCGACATTGAGCTCATAGTGGGTGATGTGGTGCACGCGGTACGCGACCATTGCCTCCAGATCCCGCCGCATGTGGTCGATGGTCTGCCCGGGCCACCCGAAGATCAGGTCCACATTGGTCCCGAGCCCGAGGGAGTGGCAGGACTCGAGCATCCGGAGAACATGCGCAGCGTTCTGCTTGCGCCCGCTCACTTGCAGCAGTGCAGGATCGAGCTGCTGAACCCCTAGGCTGATCCTGTTGACGCCGGCGTCTCGCATCGCCTCGAGCTTCGCCTGCGTGAAGAGCTGCGCGACGCCCTCGACGGTGACCTCGGCGGACGTCGCCATGCAAGGAAGCGCACGTTTCACGACGGTCAAGAGCTCGGCGTACTGCTCGGGCCGGTAGAGGTTGGTCGTGCCTCCGCCGAAGTAGATCGCGGCGACCTCCGTGTCGTCGAACCACCCTCGATAGAGCTCGGCCTCCTTAGCCAGGTACCGGAGGTACGTCACCAGCTGATCGGGGCTGCGATAGACCTCGCTGGGGAAGAGGCAGAACCCGCAGCGGTCCGGCGTAGTCGGGAGGCAGAACGGCGTCCCGACGTACGCGATCAGACCCCGCGGCGCACCCGCCCCGGGCCGATTGCGGTTGCGGACGAGGTCCGCGACGGGTACCTCGCGCTCCAGCCAGAACATCGGGGAGGGGTGGCCATGCAGCACGCGATTGGCGTGGCGGCGGGGCGACTCCTTGTCGATTCGATCGTGGACGCGTTGGACTTGGTCGTTCATCGCTTGCCCTCCGACCCGACGATGCACTTCCTTGGCTCCGGCAATCCATGGGCGGAGCCCACCAGCCGTCTTCCACTGGCTCCTAACCCTGGCTACGTTGTCCTCATGGCCGAAGCGCGGGATTCGGAGCCGCGCGAGACTGCCAGGGGAGGCAAGCCTCTTGCCAGACCGCCACGCAAGCGCTCGCTCTCGGCCGAGCGGATCGCCAAGTCCTGGATTTCTCGGGCGAGCCGCAGACATCAGGACGCCAGGACTGTGACCGCCACCGCGAGGCGGAGAGCGAGTCGACCGCTGCAGAATACCGCAGCGCCGCTGCAGAACGCCACGGCCGCCGCCCATCAACGCGGGCCCCAGGTGTACGCTCGGCCGCCCTTAGGCGGGCGGCGCTCAACTCTTCGACGAGGTGGAGACACTCCGCGCCGACAAGGCCCGGTCGACACGCTGATCACCGTGCCGAACGTCGGCTTCGAGGTCAGGGCAGCCGGCCCGGCCGAAAGGGTCAGTTCAATCCCAGCGCCATGACCACAGCACGGGTCGGAGTCGTAGAACTGCCACTGGATCTTGGTAAGCGCCGCGTCCGGGACCTCGGCCACGTCGCGCTTGTTCTCGCTCGGGATGAGGATCCGCTTCGCTCCCGCCTCGACCGCGAGCTGCATTCCTCCGGTAGCCCTTTCACCTTGAGAAGCATCCCCTGGACGCTCATCTCGCCAAGGACGACCGTCTCCTCGAGGACCGGCTTTCGAGAAGCGCGGAGACCATCGAGACGAAGAACGCGACGGCTGTCTCGTTTCCTTCCCTGGTCTGGTTCAAGTTAAGTTAATGGCCTGGACCGGAGAAGTCGTATTCCTTTGGCCGCGTGCCTAAGGTGAGCTAGGCCTCGCCAGCCGGATCCTGGGCGTTTTCGACAGGACGGTGAGCGATCGCGACGCGCGCGTCATCGCGACATAGAGATTCTTGGCGTCGTGGTCGGCGGCGTTCAAGACAACCACGTGGTCGAACTCCAGCCCCTTGACCAGAAGCGTCCTCGATATCGTCCGATGCTCCACCGCGCGGCCGGCGTGGCGCGTGCGGTTCCGCACCTTCCAGGCCGCGTCAGGAAGCGAACCGCCTGGTGTACGGATGTGGAGTTGAACGGCGCGCTGGATTTCCCGCCATAGCTCTCGCCGGTACAGCACCCGCCCGGGTATCTGTTCGATCGCCTCGAACGCAGGCAGCACAGGATCAAAGGCGCCGGAACCGGCGACGTCGAGCAGCGCCTGCACGACGCCACGATGCTTCTTCACGCGGCCGATGTCGGGGAGCGCTCCCTGCGCCATCCGGTCGCGAAGCGGGCCCAGCTCGGTGCCGACAAGGGTCATGCATTTGGCCGCGAATTCGATCACCTGCACGGCGCGCGCCGTCCCTTCTACCCACCCGATCGCTTTCGCCCACTTCAGGAGATCAGGCGATTCCATCTGCTCCATCGACGTGAAACGGCCCCTCAGCTTCTTCGCGAGGGCATGGCAGGAAGGAGCCCATTTGTGGATCGCGACCACCGAGCCGTCCTGGCGCGCGGCATCAAGACAGGCCCGCCATTCTTCTTCCGGCGACAGCGGCCGCCACACGAGCGGGGGTGTTTGCAGGTCGATCTCGTCACCGGCCAGCAGGGCCGCGCGGATCTCCATCAGGCGGCGGCCGAGATCGGGACTGCTGCCGGTCCAGCGCCACGGATGGGCGAGATCCGGCAGCCGCTCGAAATTGGTCTCCACGTCGGCCGCCCAGTTGATCGGCGGCTGCTGGTCGAAATCGAAGATTCCCTGTAGGGGATCACCCAGAATCCGGCAGGGCAGCAGATCGGCCATCCTGAGAACCAGCCGGTGCTGGCCGACCGTGCAGTCCTGATACTCGTCGACGTAGAAGCCCGCGTAGGACTCCGTCACCACGCGGCGCACGGCCGAGGAGTCCAGTACGCGCTCGGCGGCATCGTAGACCTTGCTCCAGGACGCGCCGGTCGGCTGCGCCTCCTTGAAGCGCGAGAGATTCGGATAGTGGACGGCATAGTTGAGCGCCCATCCGGCCAGGGTGTCAACGTGATACCGGTCCTTCGGCGCCTTGTACTTCTGGAGGCGCTGCCGCAGCGCCTTAACGCCGGCATGGGTGTGCGTGAGGACGAGCTGACGTCCGTCACCGGACGCCGTGACGGCGGCGGCGATCGCGTCGGTCTTGCCGCAGCCGGCGGCGGCGGTCACGAAGCCGCGCCGCGCCCGCGCGAGCACCGTCGCGATATCAGCCCTCATAACACCACGCCGCGATCTGCGCGAGTTTCAGACTGAGATCGCTGCCCGGTATGGCCGGCAGGAACCGGGCGACCAGATTGCCCAGCTGCTCTCCCGGATCGACCTGCTTGAAGACCTTCGTGTCCCTTGCCGCGGAAGCAACCGCGCGGTGGATATCCGCTTCGGCGAGCCCATCGTTTCGCCAAACGTTGACAATCGTTCCGGCTATCGCCGGCAGCTTCTTTTTCACGGCGGCCAGCGTACTCTCGGCACCGTTCAGATCGATCATCAGATCGAGAAGCTCCTGCAGACCCTCCCAGGGCAGATCAAGTGCGACGCGCTGCTCGGTTGAAACCTGCTCCGCCCACATGATGACCCGCACGCCGGATTCCCCGAGGCTTTGCGCATCCGGATTCAGCGGCTTGTCCGAATCCGCGAAAAGCGCCGTCCTGTAGCCGAGTCCGGCAAGGTCACGGGCCCGGCCGGCGGCCTGGTCGCCGCCCCCGACAGCGAACGCGGTTCCGGTCTGCGCGAGCGGCGACCCCCCATGGCTCTCGGCCCAGGACCGCATGAGGCCGCGGCACAATCCCAGCTCCGTCTTCCCTCGCAAACCAGGACGTTCCGGGCTAGGAAGGCTTCCGAGCTTCCCCTCACCAGGGCCTGCAGGTCAGACGGCAGACGCCGCGCGGTGGTTTGCCCGCTGTCGCATCTGACGGCGAGCAGCTGCTCCGCCGCCATCTCTTCGACGGCGACGGAGGAGTGGGTCGTGAAGATAACCTGCCCCTTGCCGTCTCCGGGGGCGGCCTTCAGCACGCGGAGAAGATGACGCAGGCGATGCGGCTCCAGTGCATGCTCCACCTCGTCGACGAGCACGATGGCGCCGTCCGTCACGGCCATCCACTGAAGGGCGAGCGCGACGAGACGCCGGCTCCCCAGACCCAGGGCCCTGACCGGGATGTCGGCGGCGTGGAGGCTTAGCGGGCCCATCCCGCCAAGCGTCAGCACCGCTTCCAGCGCCGGCCGGAAGGCGCCCGGGACCTTCACGCCCAGTTGCCCGGCATGCTCCTCCACACGCTTCGCGACCTGCTCAAGCTTGGTCAGGCTCGCCCTCCTGACCTGCTCGCGCGCTTCGCGGTGAGCGTCGGCGAGGGCGCGCCCGACCTCGAGCAGGCTGTCGGTCTGCCGGGTGAGGATCGAGCCTCTCGTCCACGATAGATGGCGATCGATATCACCGCCGAGGCGGACGAGACCGAGGGCTTCGCGATCGTCCCGGAGGCCCGCCGCGGCGTCCCATCCGCAAAGATCCAGGCCGAACTTCTCCTCCTGCAGCAGCGCCGGCGGAAGCTGGCCGACCGTGACCGTGACCGCGATCGGGTCCCTGAACCGCCCGCCGTGAAAATCAGTGTCGGCGATGGCAACGCTCCACCGGGGGGAGAGCGCATAGTCGATCGCATCGAGGATCGTGGTCTTCGTGGAATCACCGGGCCCGACGAGGCAGCAGACGGCGCCATCCGGTTTCCAGTCGAAGGACCGGATTCTTCGGAAGTTCTCGATCGTCACGTGCCGCAGCTGCATCGGCTGGTTTCGGGAACGCCCCTCCTGGGTTCGCGGCCAGCGCCTAAGAAAGAACAATGACACGCGCGGTTAGCCTCGCTGAGAATTTTGTTTCCCGGGCGGAGCCAGAGGGCCAACCGGCGCCCCGGGGCCGGTCGGACACCTGACTTGCGCACCGCCGGGCAGGCCTCACGAGTCAGGCCGGCGGGCGCATCCACGAACGCTGCCCCCTTGGCCTGTGCCCGCAGGCCCCAAGCTTCTTGTTTTGCCGTCTCAGACGTGGTAGAAAAACCGGAAGTAACCGGACGTCACGAGCAGAGCCCGGCGCCGCCGGGGAAAGGATCTCACATGACCGCCGTCGTGCGCCTGGAACCCGGGGAGGTCCGCAGCCGCCTTGCCGAGCTGGGCCTCCAGGAAGAACCGCTCAAGGATGCCGTCCGGCGCGGCCAGCTGGCCTTTCTCAACTGCACCCCTAACCACCCGCCGCCGTTCCCAGGCATGTCGGCCTGGGCCGAGACGGTCTGCGGCCTGCGCGAGTATGTGATCCCGGCCGGCTGGCAGCGTTCGAACGACAACAACTACGCGCTCTCGGTCGACCCGGCCGGGCAGGTTGCGATCGCCGTGGCGACCGGCAACGACGGCACCGGCCGCGCTGACGCCGCGCCCTCAACTAACGCCCGCAAGGGCCCCAGCACCTCGGACGCCATCGCCGCCAACCAGCTCCGCTTCAGTTTCATGGACCAGCCTGTTCCGCCACGGGGAGCGCCGGCCGCTGCGGGTGGGGCCCGGGCGACGTGGATCCTCCTCATTCACCGCGCCACCAGCGAGGTGCGCTGCGAGCTATCCCTGCCGATCTCGATCGCCGAGGACGGCCACATCGATGCCTGGCGCGAGCGCATCCTGCTCGGCTCCATCCTGCTCGACGGCGATCTCGCCGAAGCGGTGCCGGTCCCGCCGCCGCTACCCGACATTGACGTCACCATCCGACGGCGGGCATGAGCATCGGCCCCCGGTTCAATCCGTCCCGGCTGACCCTTGCGCGCAAGCGCCGGGGTCTGACGATGACGCGCCTGGCGGAATTGATCCGGGTCGAGCCGCGCTCGATCTCGGCCTACGAGAACGGTGAATTCACGCCCGACCCGGAGCGGCACGTGCTGCTGGCCAAGGTCCTGCGCTTCCCCGAGAGTTTCTTTGAGGGCGACGACCTGGAGCAGCTGTCGCCCGATGCGGCCAGCTTCCGGGCGCTCTCCAAGATGACGGCGGGCAAGCGGGACATGGCGCTTGGCGCCGGCACGATCGCACTCCTTCTCAACGACTGGATCGAGGAGCGCTTCGAACTGCCAGCGGCCAGCCTGCCCGATCTCAGCAAGGAAGGCGGTCCCGAGGCGGCCGCCGCAACGATGCGGCAGCTCTGGGGCCTCGGCGAGCTGCCGGTCAAGAATATGGTCCATCTGCTGGAATCCCGCGGCGTCCGGCTGTTCTCGCTGGCGATTGATGCCAAGGAAGTCGACGCGTTTTCGATGTGGCACGACAGCAAGTCTTTCATCTTCCTAAACACGATGAAGTCGGCCGAGCACAGCCGCTTCGATGCCGCGCATGAGCTCGGGCACCTGGTCCTGCACCGCCACGGCGAGCCACAGGGCCAGGAGGCGGAGCGCGAGGCGCATGCCTTCGCCGCGGCGTACCTGATGCCGCGGGGCAGCGTGCTGGCCAACGTGCCGAAATTCGCGACGGTCGACCACCTCGTGAAGCTCAAGAAATACTGGACCGTCTCGGTTGCGGCGCTCGCCTACCGGCTCCATGCAGTCGGGGCCTTGAGCGAGTGGCATTACCGTCAGATCTACATCGAGATCTCAAAGCGCGGCTACCGCACACGCGAGCCGGAGGAAGCGCCGCGTGAAACATCCCAGGTGCTGGCCAAGGTGTTCGCGGCGCTGCGCGACGAAAGTGTCGCGAAGCGGGATATCGCGGCGCAGCTGCACATCACATCCGAGGAGATCGAGCAGCTTGTGTTCGGGCTCGCCGTCACAGGGCTGACCGGCACGCCCGGGCCGCGCGGCGCCGCCGGCCGGAAGCGCGGCCAGCTTCGCGTCGTGGATTCCGAAGGCGCGTGAGGGATCGATGTTCGACGAGTTGATGCGCGAATTGCGCCGCCTTGAAACGCCCCAACAGATCCGGGTGTCGATTCCCTCCGATGACGAGGGCTATCTCGACCGGGAATGCCCGTCGGCAGACTGCCTCTTCGCTTTCAAGATCCATCAGGACGACTGGCGCGACAAGGTGCGGGACGAGGAGGTGTTCTGCCCGTTCTGTGGGCACACCGCCGATTCAGGGGAGTGGCTGACTCAGGAGCAGCTCGCACACGCGAAACAGGCTGCGATCGCGCACATCAAGGGCCGCATCGGCACCGCGATGAAGCGTGACGCCAAGACCTGGAACCGCCGCCAGCCGCGCAACAGCTTTATCCGGGTCACGATGGACGTGAAGAACAGGCCGCAGCCGGTCCTGGTGCCGACCGCGGCTGCCGAGGCGATGCGGCTCACGATCGCATGCCCTGCCTGCGCATCTCGCTACGCGGTGACCGGCGCCGCGTTCTTCTGCCCGTCCTGCGGCTACAACTCCGCCGAATTGATGTTCAGCCAATCGATCGCCGCGATTCGCAACGCCCTCGATGCGCTTGGGCGTGATCCGGGCGGCGATCCCCGACCGGGACACTGCCGGGACGACGGTGCGCCTCGTCATCGAGAACGGGCTGCAGAACGCGGTGACGGCCTTCCAGCGTTATGCGGAGGCGCTCTACGCCCGGCATCCGTCGGCGCCGGCAGCGCGCCGGAACGTCTGTCAGAACCTGTCCGAGGGCAGCGGGCTGTGGCACGCCGCGTTCGGGGAGGAATACAGCGACCACCTTGATAGTGGCGAGCTTGCCGTGCTGACCCGGCTATTCCCGCAGCGCCACCTTCTCGCCCACCGGCAGGGGCCGGTTGATGAGAGCTACATCGCGCGCAGCGGCGATACCTCATACCGCGTAGGCCAGCGCGTGGTCATCCGCGAGATGGCGGTGCGCGAGGGCCTGGTTCTCATTGAGAAGCTTGCGGCCCGCATGGCAGATGATGCCCGTCGGACGACCGGATTCTGAGCATCTGCCGTCGCATCGACCCGCGGGAGCTGCCGCCGAACCGGGGCCGGGGGCGATGACGAGCGCCGGAAAACGCAGCCTTGAGAGTCTGAAAACCGCGCGGCTTCTCATGGTGTTGAGCAGCATGTCGCCGCTCTTCCTCCTGTGGGCCATCCGCGGCAACAGCTTCGTCCCGGACAGATACCTTCTCACTGTTTGCGCCGTCATGCTTGTTTTGCCGAACCTGTTTCTTGGGCTCCGGATCAGAGCGGCCATAGGAGCCAACGACAAGCGCGAGATAGCGATCGGCACAGCCGAGGACCACCGTGACCACCTTCTCGTCTATCTCTTCAGCATGCTGCTGCCGTTTTATGCAGCCGAACTCCGAAATGAACGGGACGTGGCGGCCGTCCTCGTGGCCCTCGCTTTCATCGTCTTCCTGTTCTGGCATCTCAATCTCCACTACATGAACGTGCTGTTCGCGGCGATGGGCTATCGCGTGTTCAGCGTCTCGCCCCCTCCGGGCAACAATCTGCTCAGCGGGCGGAGCGGGCTTGTGGTGATAGCGCGACGGTCGGTGCTAGTCGCCGGAGAGCGGCTGGTCGCCTACCGCCTGAGCGACACTGTCTATTTCGAGAGGTGAAGGGATGCCGCTAGCCTTCGATCTCCGGAGCGTGACAGTGACCGAGTTCGGCGTCGGGCGCGATGAAGAGGACGGACAATCTTTCACGCTGGTCCCGGTGGACACTAGCGTGCAAACCGCGCTGGGGGAAATGGCCCAAGACACGTGGAGCGCCATGGCGGAGCTTGACGGGGACCCGCCCGAGTACGAGCCATCGGAGAAGCACGCGAGCTCTGAATACTTGATCGTTCCTCTTGAGAGCGACCTGACCACAGCGCTGCGGCAGCTGCATCAGGCAGAGAATCTTCCGCTGAGCACCGCCGCGTTGTCCAACCCGAAGGATGTCTTCTGCTACTTCGCCCGCATGACAGACGGCGCGGGCCGGCGGCTGACAGCCGTCCGCCGGGCCACCCAATTCAAGGGCATGCTGCGAAGCCGCGGCCTGATTCGGTTCATCGACGACACTCTGCGGATCATCGAGGATAGTGTTTTCAGGCTGGACAGCGACTTCGACCTGATGGTCGACTCTGAGACGGTGCATATACTCCGGCCCAGCGGCTTCGAGTTCGTCGGCCAGCTGCAGGACGCCGTCCTGGCCGCAGCACCGACGAACGTCAAGGCCGTGCGCAAGGACCTGCACTTCGTCGACTTCACAGCGATTGAGGACTACGCGACAAAACATCCGCGGGCTGCACGTTACCTGGCGTCGATCGCTGCCCAGAAGGAGACGAAGAACATCAGCAGGAATGCTCTGAAATCCCTGTGCAAGCGAACCGGCGTTGACGTCGGTGAGTCGAATGGCAAGATCACGGTGAACAAGAGCCAGGTCATGGGCTTTCTCGAGGTCGTCGATCGCCGCCGGTACCATCTCGAACTCGTGAAGGGCACACCGGAGAGCTTCGTGGCGGGAAGCCGGCGGAAGCTTGGCCCCTGAACGTGTTCAACATGTTTGTCCCGACCTGCTCCGATGAGGCGCCGAAGAGGCGCCACAGGGAAGGGCGCTGTGGCGAAAAAGACGGCTGACGCGAAGCGGAAGATCGAGAACTACACGCACCGGAAGAAGAAGCGGATGAATAATCCACCGGTTGGGCTCGTGACACCCGACACCGATCGGGATGCGGGCAAGAAGAGTTACGCTTACGACCCGCATCTCGACCCTTCTCTTCAGTGGGCGGGCAAGGCCGAGCGCACATCGTTCGAGGTGCCGACCGTCTCCCTGCATGTACACGAACGGATCGATTCCCGGTCCGTTATCGACGCCGTCCGCAAGAGAAACGGTGAGGACTTCGTCCAAGGCTCGCTTTTCAGTCAGCTTGAAGAGAACCTTCCGCTGCGGGAAGCGGTCGACTTCTATAAGCACAAACACAACTGGTCAAACCGCCTGATCGCCGGAGACAGTCTGCTTGTCATGAATTCTCTCCTTGAGAAGGAGGGCATGGCCGGCAAAGTCCAAGCCGTCTATATCGACCCACCGTATGGGATCAAGTACGGCTCGAACTTCCAGCCATTCGTAAACAAGCGCGATGTGAAGGACGGGAAAGATGAGGATCTGACGGCTGAACCCGAGATGGTCAAGGCGTTTCGAGATACGTGGGAACTCGGCATTCACTCCTACCTGACATATCTTCGTGACCGCCTCCTGCTTGCGAAGGAACTGCTGCACGAGAGCGGCTCCGTATTTGTCCAGATCAGCGACGAGAACGTTCACCTCATCCGTGCTGTCATGGATGAGGTCTTCGGGGCGAAGAACTTCGCTGCTCTCATCTCGTTCTCGAAGGCTGCGGGGGGGCTGCGTGCCGCGAATCGCGTCGGAGTCATCACGGATTATCTCGTTTGGTACTTCCGTGACGAGGCAAAGGCGAAATATCGTCCGCTCTACGAGCGGAAGACTAACCTCACCGAGGCTGGCTACACGTGGATCGAACTTGAAAGTGGCAAGCGGCGGCCGATGACGGCCGAGGAGAGAAGAGGTGCCGCGCCCTTGCCGCCGCACTCACGCCCGTTCGGGTCAGTCCTTATGACAAAGCCTGGGCCTGGGGCGAAATTCGAGGTTCTCTACGAAGGACAAAAGTATGAGCCCGGCCGTCGATGGTGGGGCACGACGCCTGAGGGCATTCAGAACATTATTAGGGCGCGACGGATTGTCGCCACAGAGAACAGCATTCGTTTCGTGACATATTTCGACGATTTTCCCTACCGAGCGTTCACGAACGTGTGGGTGGGATTCGGCGGCGCCGCTGATCCAGTGTACGTCGTACAGACAAACTCTGAGATCGTTGCGCGGTGTCTCCTGATGACGAGCGACCCTGGCGATTTAGTCGTCGACATCACGTGCGGGAGCGGCACGACCGCTTATGTAGCGGAGCAGTGGGGACGACGATGGATTACCTGTGATACCTCGCGGGTGGCTATTACGCTCGCGAAGCAGAGACTAATGACGTCGATCTTCCCGTACTACGAGCTGGCTCACCCAACCGAGGGTGTGGACAGCGGTTTCGTCTATAGAACTGTTCCGCACATCTCTATGAAGACTGTCGCCACCACCCCAGACATCAAGGAAGGAATGACCCGCGAACAGATCGAGCGGGCGATCCAAAGACACGCAGACCAAGAGACTCTCTATAACGAGCCCCTTGAGACGCCGGGAAGGGTTCGCGTAACAGGGCCATTTACCGTCGAGGCGGTGCCTGCGCCAGCCGTTAGATCTCTTCACGATGTCCAGCAGCGCGCGGAGCTCGCCGACAACAGTATCGCCCGTAGTGGAGAGACACTGCGCCAGAGCGACTGGCGCGACGAGTTGCTCAAGACCGGCATTCGAGGAAAGGGTGGCCAGCGGATCCAGTTCTCGCGAGTTGAACTACTGCCCGCGACGCGATGGCTCCACGCCGACGCTGAGACGAAGGATGAGAAGCCTCAACGCGTGGTCGTCTCATTCGGCCCCGACCATGCGCCCCTTGAGCAGCGCCAGGTGGAGTTGGCCCTAGCAGAGGCCGAGACGCTCAGGCCTAAGCCGAAGATGATTGTGTTCGCGGCGTTTCAGTTCGATCCAGAAGCGTCTAAAGACATAGATGAGACGAACTGGCCGGGCGTCACGTTGCTCAAGGCGCAGATGAACGCCGATCTCCTCACCGAGGATCTGAAAAAGAAGCGGGCCAGCAACGAGAGTTTCTGGCTGATTGGCCACCCCGACGTCGAGATCGAGAAGATCTCTAAGGGCGACGACAAAGGCAAGTATCGCGTCACCGTCAACGGCTTCGACTACTACAACACCGTGACGGGAGAGATCGATTCAGGCGGATCGGACAAGATTGCCGTGTGGATGCTGGACCCCGATTATGACGGGCGCAGCCTGTTCCCTCGCCAGGTATTCTTTCCGATGGCTGGTGATGGTGAAGGCTGGACGAAACTTGCGAAGAATCTCAGGGCCGAGATCGACGAGGACCTTATTGAAGCGTATCGTGGGGTCACATCCTTGCCGTTTGGACGCGGTAAACATCAACGCGCCGCCGTCAAGATTGTCGATGCTCGCGGCATCGAGAGCCTGAAGCTAATTGATCTGGAATGACGGAACGAGCATCGATCGATCGCCTGATCGTCAATTCTCCTTATGAGGAGCCGCAGCGCTTTTGGCGGTACAACCGCGAGAGCCGCACCTTCACATTAGTTGAAGGCGAGCGTCGCCCCGCCGGTTATGTAATCGCCTCGGAGGGTTCAAGGGCCTTCGATGATCCAGGCGTCTTTGTCGAGATTCCTCTCGTCAATCAGATCCGTCCTCGCGTCAAAGCATGGCGAGAAGCGGGCTACCCCGGCGTGACCGGCATCACGAAGCGGCTTCTTGAACACTGGACCAACCCCGAGGAGTTCGAAAGCCGACGGTTCTTCTTTTGCCAGCTCGAGGCCGTCGAGACGCTCATTTGGCTCGCCGAGGCGCCAGCGGCCGAGAAGGTCGGGATCGACATTCCTTCGGACGGCCGAACATTTCCCCGTCTGTGCGCCAAGATGGCGACCGGCTCTGGCAAGACCATTGTGATGGCAATGGCGATTGCCTGGCACATCCTCAACAAGGTGACCTACCTGCAAGATGCTCGATTCTCGAAAAACGTTCTCGTCATCGCACCGGGACTGACCGTGAAAAGCCGACTCGCCGTCTTGGAGCTCTCGCAGTTAGGAAACTACTACGAGAGCTTTCGCATTGTCCCAGACGCCCTGATGGCAACACTCCGACAGGGCAAAGTCGTCGTTCGCAACTGGCACGCCCTGAATCGGGAGACGGACGAGAAGATCAAGAGAAGGCGCAGCGTGGATAAGCGCGGCGCGAAGAGCAACGAGGCTTATGTTCGGGATGTGCTTGGCAACATGGCCAATGCTCAGAACATCCTGGTTGTGAATGATGAAGCTCACCACGCTTGGCGCATTCCCGCAGAGTCGAAGATCAGGGGTATATCGAGGGAAGAGATCGACGAAGCGACAAAGTGGATTGGCGGTCTCGACCGCATCAATCAAGCGCGTGGAATTCTCACCGCCTATGATTTTTCCGCCACTCCCTTCACACCGTCGGGAAAGAAAAGCTCGGAGGAGGCGCTCTTTGGGTGGATTGTCAGTGACTTCGGCTTGAACGACGCAATCGAATCCGGCCTCGTCAAGACTCCGCGAGTTGTCGTGCGAGACGATGCCATCCCGAGCGCTAAGACCTACAAGTCACGCCTGTACCATATCTATAACGATCCCGAAGTTAAGGACGATCTCAATCGGAAAGCGAGTCCCGAGGAGCCGCTTCCCGACCTTGTGGTCAATGGCTACTACTTCCTCGGCTACGACTGGCGTGAGACCGCGAAGGCGTGGGCTGAAGCAGGTTTCAAGACACCGCCTGTCATGATCAGCGTTGCCAACCGTACCGAGACAGCGGCGCGCATCAAAAACGCCTTCGACCACAAGAAGGTGCATATCGACGAACTCTCAGATCCTGATCGGACGCTACACATCGATTCTAAGGTGCTTGCAGAAGCCGAAGCGGCCGAGGAACCGGTTTCTCCGGTTGCTGAAGAGCGGGAGGAAAGGGAGTCAGACGAGGAAGAGATCGATACCGCCAAGCCGAGGCTCACGAAGAAGCAGCAAGCCGAACTATTGCGGCTACAAGTCGATACCGTCGGGCGGATCGGCAAGCCGGGCGAGCAGATTCAGAACGTAATTTCGGTAGGCATGCTCTCCGAGGGTTGGGACGCAAAGACCGTCACGCACATCATGGGCCTTCGGGCATTCACCAGTCAGCTTCTCTGTGAGCAGGTGGTCGGTCGTGGACTTCGGCGCACGGCGTATGAGCTGAATCCGGAGACCGGGCTCTTTGATCCGGAGTACGTGAACATCTTCGGTGTACCGTTCACATTTTTGCCGCACGAATCCAAGGAGGGCGTCGTTCTAGCGCCGCCCAAGCCGAAGACGCCTATCGAGCCAGATCCCGGGAAGATCGTGTTTGAGCTCTCATGGCCGAACATCGTTCGCATCGATCACGTCTACCGCCCGCGGTTGTCGCTCGAGTGGGCAAGAGTGAAACCCCTTGAACTCAACGCCAGTCAGACGGCAAAGCTGGCAGAGCTGGCACCGATCCTTGAGGGCAAGCCGGACGTCACGAGGATTTCGCAGATTAGCCTTGAGCGCCTCGCACGCGAGTTCCGAACGCAGAAGATCGTTTTCGAAGCGGCGCGGGACGTCTATGACCAGATGCAAAAGGAGTGGAGAGGCAACAAGGAGTTTCTGCTTGCGCAGGTTGTGCGTCTCGTGGAGCAATTCATCCGATCAGACAGAATCACGATTCTTCCTGGGCTGTTCTCTCAGGATGACCTTAAACGCCGCTTGATGATCACGTTGAATATGACCAGGGTTGTGCAGCATATTGGCGAAGCCATCCGCTTCGAGAATGCCGAGTCACTGGAGCCGGTCTTTGATCGGGAACGACCGATCCGTTCCACGGGCGACATGGGCACCTGGTATACCGGCAAACCATGCGAGCGCACCGTCCGCTCTCACATCAATTTCTGCGTCTACGACAGCACCTGGGAGGCAAGCGAGGCGTTCGAACTCGATGACAATCCGGCGGTCGATGCCTGGGTCAAGAATGACCATCTTGGATTCGAGATCCTCTATGTGCACCGCGGAGTCGTGAAGAAGTATCGGCCGGACTACATCGTCCGGATGAAGTCGAACTGCTATCTCATCCTTGAAGTCAAGGGGCAAGACACCGAACAGAACGAGACGAAGCGAAGATCTTTGGATCAATGGGTTAAAGCCGTGAACATTCACGGGGGGGTTGGCGTCTGGGCCTGGGCGGTCTCAAGGAACCCCGGAGACATTAAGGATATTCTGGCTCGCCACTCCGGCGTCGAGCCCGGAGTCAGGCTGTGAACGGTGGCATGGAACTGATCGCGTAGGGCCACCGTGACACGCAGAGCGCCGCGGCATCGGACAGCCTGAGGTGCCACAGGTCGACCTCGTATTCCCACGCGCAGGCCATATCCCTGCCGTCATCCGCGCCCTATTGCGATGTGGATGGACAGTGAGTCAGATCCCCACGGGGGGAACCCTCGCGAGGAACGGACTGCACCTGGTACTTCGTGTGCGACATGGCGACGTACGGATTCGGCTGTTCGTCTATAAGGTGACCGGCTCAGGGCGCGGTAAGCCGGACGAACGGCGGATCGAAATAACTTCGACGTATCAGAAGGGACTGGCCCGAGTCGCTCGATACCGGGATATCGTGCTCGGCTACGACCCGGAGCATGACCTTTTCGTCGGTGTCGATCCAGAACGGGTAGCCCATGGCGGGCCCACCGGAAACGCGTCTAGCTTCTTTGATCGAGCGGGACTCTTATGGCGCCATCCGGACAGGGTCTATATCCGGCAGAGGGAGGCGCGACTCCAGGCGATCGAGTTCCACGCTTTCGTCAAGCCTCAGCGGTTGGCGGAGTATTTGTTCAACAGCGACGAGATCCATCGCGGCGTCTACGCGTACACAGGGCCATTTTCTGGGCGTACGCGCTCCGTTGCTGTGCCTGATTCAATCACGGTTCCGACCGCTCGCGCACGAGGCGACGCGCTTGTCCTGGACGGTCCGGAGCCGACCAGGCGGCGATCGGCGGTGCGTGCACCGCTCGTCAAGGCTCTGGAAGAAGGCGATATCGACACACTTCGCCGGAGGCGAATCACCCCGGAACAGTTCGAGGAACTTAGGCGTCGATTCGAGGAAAACGGACGACTTGGTGAGGACTATGTACTTAAGCGCGAACGACAGCTGCTTCGGCGGGCGGGGAGAAACGACCTCGCGGAAAGAGTCCGGCTAGTGAGTTTGGAATCCGTAGCGGAAGGGTACGACATTCTTTCATACACATCATTGGGAGAGCGGAAGCTCATCGAGGTGAAGGCCACAACGAGCGATTCGCCGAACTTTGAGATGAGCGAGCCCGAGTGGCGAATCTGCTGTGCCAATTCGGCTCGGTACTATGTATACCGAGTGACGAGAGTCCGAACGAACCCCAGGCTGACGATATTGCGAAATCTTCCTAGCCTGGAGGCCGAGGGACGATTGACGAAGACGGCGACCGGCTGGATGGTGCGGCCGGTAGGTACGTAGTCGGCAGTCGACGCCCTGCGCATGGCGCGATCGCCCCATCATGGGGACGGCGCGCGCATGATCCCGAGCAACGCGGAACACTCCCTTGATACGGAAAGCTGCGCGCGAGGGTGGTCAGCTCGGTACGATCCAACGAATCACGCCATCCGCCGAGAACAGCAGGCCACACCGCAGCTGGCGGTCCCCACGGAGGCCCGCCGCCTCGAGCAGCCGACCGTAGATCTTCACCTGCGCCACGTACTCCGGGTACACCTCCTGGACCCGCCCTGCGGGCAGCGCGTCCGTCTTGAAGTCGATGACGTCGAGGCGCTCAGCGGTCGCAACGACGAGGTCCACGTAGCCGCTCAGGAGCTGGCCACCCTGCCAGGCGCCGGCGACCGGGTACTCGAGCCGGAGCTCGGGTCCGGCGGGGCGGACGAGGCCCTCGGACCCGAGCGCTCGGAGCGCGCGGGTGACGTCTGCGACGGCCTCGTCGAGGTGCTCGTGTAAACCGACGTGCTGGGCGGCGCGACGGACGGCCTCCTCGGGCGCAAGGCGGCTGTCAAAGAGCACGCGGCCGATCGCCTGGTGCACCACGCTGCCGAAGAGGCTCCCAAAGCGCCCCGCGCGCGGCTTGGCCGCAACTCGACCGAGCTCTTCCATGGCCTCGTCGCGCGGCACTGCGTCGGCCTCTCCGGACACGCTGGCCGGCCGGAACCGTGGCCGCGCGGCCTCGGTCGCCGCGGCCCTCCAGCGCGCCTCGACTTCACGCTCGACTGGACCGGCATCCCCAGGAGAGACCGCGAGGGGCTCGCCCACCGTCCTCGCCCAGCTTGCGCCCATACCCTCTCGATAGGGCTCCAGCTCGACCGTGAGGGCGGGATCCGCCTCATGGAGGAGATCGGCGCAGATGATCTTGCCGGGGGCGACGGTCCCGGCCCTCGGGACGACGAATAGGTCCCGCGCGCGGGTCGCGGCGACGTACACCACCCGGCACCGCTCGGCGTCGAGATACGCCCGCTCGGTTCCCCGGAGGTCCAGGCCGGCCGGCTCCTCCCAGGCGAGGCCGTTCAGGGTCATGATCCAGCCGCGCCTGTCCCGCTCCATCTTCCACGGGCCGGTGTCGAGGCGGGTATCCCACTGGCCCTTGCCGTCCCAGAGGACGACCACCCGGAACTCGAGCCCCTTGGCCTGGTGGACGGTCAGGACCTGGACGGCGTCGGTGCCGACGGGGTGGGGCGGGTCGAGCTGGATCGGCTCATCGACCCACTCGCGGAGCCTCGCCGTCACCGCGTCGTAGTCGAGCCCTTCCTCGGCCGCTCTCTGCTCCAGCAGTAGGCACAGCTCGCGCACGCGCGCGAGCCGCTGGGCACCGTTGGGACCGAGCGCGATGGCCCGCGCAAACGCCGTCTGGTCGAGCAGGTCCCGCGCCGTCGCTCCCGGCGGCCGATCGAAGCGCCGCTGCCGAAGCTCGCGGACGAGCGCACGGGCTTCCCGGACCCGGCGTACGGCCTCGTCCCCGGGGTCCGTCTCCTCGGCGTCCTGCTCTTTCAACAGGTCGGCCGGATCCACGGCGAAGAGCGGCGGGCGGAGAAGCGCCGCCTCGGCGACCCCGTCGTCGCGGTCGGCCAGGGCGCGCAGCCCGAGCAGGAACTGGCGATGCAGCGGGTCCGAAAGGAAGAGCGTTCCGCCTCGCGAGGCGTAGGGGATGCCCTCGCGGTCGAGCGAGGGGAAGAGGAGCGGCAGCTGCCAGGTCGAGACGGCGAGGATCGCGATATCGCCGTAGCGCACGCGGCGCCGGCGGCCTTCGAGGGGGTCCTCGATGCGGACGTCGCTGGCCTCGGTGAGCCAGCGGAGATACTTCGCCAGCGCCTGGCCCTCGAGCGTCCGGTATTTGTCGACCTTGTGCTCGTTGCCGTCGGCGAAATCGAAGGGCAGGACGTGTACGGCAGGCCCGGCGGCGGTCTCGCGCCCCGGGAGGAGCCGCTGCTGGAAGACGCGCCCGGTGGCGGCGTCGAAGCGACGGTCCGCGTCGGGCGCGGCGCCGAGGATTCGGTCGAACCGGTCGTTGAGCCAGGTGATGAGCGACGGCGCGCTGCGGAAGTTGGCCGACAGGGTCACCGGCAAGTGCGGGCGCCGGGCCACGACCCGGCGCACGCGGTCGTACACGGCGATGTCGGCCCGGCGGAAGCGATAGATGGATTGCTTGGGATCGCCCACGAGGGTGAGGGCGCCCTCGCGGAGCTCCACGTCCTCCCAGCGCCGGGCCGCCGGCGCCCGCTCGCAAAGGAAGAGCACGATCTCCGCCTGCAGCGGATCGGTGTCCTGGAACTCGTCGACGAAGATGTGGTTGAACATCCGCTGGAACTCACCGCGCACGTCGAGATGCTCGGCGAGAAGGTCGCGGAGCTTGACGAGCAGGTCCACCTGATCGAGCGCCTGGCTGTGGGCCTTCACCTTCTCGTAGAGGGCGATCACGACAGGGAAGAGGCGCACCAGGCGGGTCGCCATCCAGCGGTCGAGCGGGCCACAGAGCCGCTCTCGGAGCGGCGTGGGGTTCTCGCGGTCGCCGTCCCTGAACCGCTTCCAGAGGGTCCACGCGGCGGCCTCGCCGCCGAAGGTGTCGCGCCGGGTGACGCGGTTGCGGGGCATGCGGTCCAGGAGCTGCCGGATCGCGCGGGACGGAACGAGCGGCTCGGCGGCGTCGCGCACGCGGCGGAGGGCGCTCGCCATGCGCTGGAGCCAGC
>JBOHPM010000006.1:0-24163 GCA_050731715.1 Candidatus Rokuibacteriota bacterium | reverse complement strand
GAGTCACCGATCACCTCGAGCTTGACCATCTCCCCCAGGCCCGCTTCCCGGGCGAGATACGCGGTGCGGACAGCCTCGTCGGCCGTGTAGCAGCCCGCGGTGTTGGGCAAGAGGGTGAAGCGCTTGGTGTCGATGTAATCGAGGATCGATTCGCCGCTGCCCGGCAGGCTCACCCGCCGAACGGCCACGGTGACGATCTGGGCGCCGGATTCCTCGTGGGCCTCCCGCATGGTCGACAGGGACCCATACTTTCCCGTCCCCACGATCAGGCGTGAGCTGAACTCCTTGCCTCCGATGACGAGCGGTGTGTCGTGCATGCGTTATCCCCCACCCATCGGTCTGACGATCTCCACCCGGTCACCGTCGCGGAGCCGGGTCTCGACGTACTGGCGCCTGGGCGTGACCTCGCGATTCACCGCGACGGCGGTGTACTCACGGAGGACCCCGAGCTGGACCAGCAGCGCCTCCACGCTAACGTCGTTGCTGACCTCCATCTGCTTGCCGTTGACCGTGATCGTGATCATCCCTCGACTTCTTCTCGCATTGACGTCGGGCGTCCCCGCACCTGGCGGGCGCCGAGAAACGAAACGGCCGCTCCCCGACATCGGGTGCGGCCGTCACTCTCACCGTCTCGTCGTGTTCCCTACGCTGGGATTACCCAGATCAGGTTCGAGGGGTCCCGGGCCGCACCCGGTTCTCAGGAATCCTCCCCCCACGGCGACGGTCGGAGTATACCACCGGGCGCCCCTCCGCTAGACCCTCGTCGACCTGCTCGGCCGAGAGATCGCCGTCCTCGCCAGCGCCCCGGATGGCGTGCGCCTCCACCTTGCCGGTACTGACGTCGAGGTAGTAGTCGTACTCGTCCGACCGCCACGCAAGCGCCATCTCGAGGTCGCCCCAGTCGATCGGCACGCGCCTTCGCGGCGGCCGCTTGCCTGCCAGCCGGGCCAGGATCTTCTCGCGGGTGGCATCGTCGAAATCGCGGCCGTAGAAGCGGAGGAAGACCGCCTCGCGGATCCGCTCCGGCGACGCGTGCGGCTCTCGTTCGAGGATCGACGCCACGACGAACGCCCGGGCGGTCGAATACATCGAGAATCCCATCCGGAGCCGGTCCTCTCCCGAACGTGCGAGCAGCATCCGCCGGTACAGCGCTTCCACATCGGCCGGCGTATCCGTCACTGCGTCGCCTCCCGGTACAGCGCGTCCAGCCCGAGCCGCCTCGTCCATTCGGCGAGATACGCGCGATCCAGATCCTCCACCGACTCGACGAGATTGCGGACGTCGGCGAGTTGCATCGCGGATCGGCTCTCGCGCGCCCGCTCAAGCTTGGACAGGATCAGATCTTCGGGCGCGACCACGAACAGCTCCTGCCCCTCGATGGCGACGTGGCGGCGCCGGCCGAACTCCGTGCGGCGATATTCGGTCTCCCCCCGCACGACGACGTCCACCTTCACGACGAGCGCCGTGTGGATCATGTTGAACACGGCTTTGGTCTCGGCCGCGTGGCGCACCGCGCCCCTGTCGACGTAGAAATCATCTTCGAACAGGTCGCCCACGCGATCGGCGTCGGCGGGGGACAGATCCACGACGAGGTCGACGTCGCGCGTCATGCGCGGCACGGCGTAGTGGTTCATCGCGATCGATCCCGTCACCATGTAGGCGATCCCCGCCCTGGCCAGTCGCCCCGCCACGATCTTCAAGACCTCCAGCTCCTCGCTCAAGGCGCGAGTCGCTTATGCCATCGACCTGTGACAGACAAGGTCACACGTGGCGCGACCGGACACGAGCCCCGGATAGCCTTAGCCTGGCCGCTCGAGCCCCAGCGCCGCCCACATCCAGCCGAAGTCGTAGGCGGGGCGGCCGTCGCGCCGCTGGCGCTCGGCCATGTTCTCCATGGCCTTGAGGAGCGAGATCACCTTGCCCCGCCCGGACTTGAGGCCGGCGGCCTGGCGGGGTGTGCGCCCGCGGAGCGCCGGCAGCGGCTCATCGAGCCACCCCCGGTAGTGCTGCTCGTAGTACTCGCCGACGAGCTTGGCCTCCACTTCGGGCGGGATCTCCGAGAACTTGGCAGCTGGGGTAGGCGGACGCTTCAGCGCCTGGCCGACATCCTCGTACCTGGTGGCGCGATACACGACCGCGCTGCCCGCGAGCGCTTCGATCATCGCCCGCCCCCGCTCGGCCCGCGGGCGGGAGGTCGCCTCGAAGACAAGGCGACGGCCCCCCGGCACGACGGTCCCCAGGCTCCGGCGGGGCTCTTCTCCGCCCCCGAGCCGCATGGAGGTCACCTGGATTTCCCTGGCCGCGCGCCTGGCAGGCCGCCGGTCGGCCGCTGGCTCGGCCTCCAGCCACACGTAGCTGCCGTCGTCCTGGGGGCGCAGGTCGGGATGGCGGACGAGGGCCGCCGCGACTGCGCCCTGGTCCTTGACGTCGAACACCACCCGCGCCAGCACGACCTCGTCGCCTTCGACGGTCACCACCCGAGGCATCGGACGGAGCGCGACGTGGTCCAGCCACAGATGATGAAAGAGCATGCCGTGCCTCTTGAAGAAGGCGGTAAGGTCGCCTGCGGGAACAGTGCGCTTGAAGTCCCGGTGGGCCCGCCGGAGGCGCTTGAGGATCTCCTCTTTGGCCAGCGCCGGATAGAGATAGGGCAGGCCGTCGAGCACGGGGACGCCGGCGTGCCCGAGCATGACGCGCGCCCCGAGGAGATCCCACGGGATGAGCTGGCGGGTGCCGAGGCGCTCCTGCACGCGGAGGCGCTCCCCCGTCCAGAGGTCGGTCAGGTCGAGCCCCTCCTCGGGCCTCACCCGCGCGATCTCGTACGGCCGCAGGTGGGACAGGCGCATGCGCTCGAGGTACCGGGTCTCACCCGAGCGCAGACTGCGCCGCTCGCGCGCGAGAAATTCTTCGGCGAGCGTCCGGCCGCTGGCCCGGCGGAAGTCGAACACGAACCATTCGAGGTAGGCGGTCTCGCTCTCGTCCAACCGCAACGCCTCACGAAGCTCGTCCTGCGTGCGGCCGTCCATCCAGTCGCCCCAGAAGTCCGCCCTGGCCACCGCATGCGCCTCGTCGAACTCTGCGCGCCGCGAGAAGTGGAAGAGGCCCTCCAGCGCGCTCTGCCGCTCCACCGCCGTGAACGCGCCCGGCGCGGGGCCGTCCTTCGCCAAGCAGCACTTTTTGTACTTCTTGCCGCTGCCGCAGGGGCACGGGTCGTTCCGGCCGATCGCGCTCATTCCTTCTCCGCCGGAACCTGATGAACCCGGATGCGCCCGGGCTCGACGACCCAGAGGCGACCGGTGACGGGCTCCATCGCCAGGGCTCGAACCCTCTGCCCGGCCAGGGTGTTCAACGCCGCCAGAGTCGGCCTTGCTGACGGCCTCAACACCACGATGCCGGCCGTCGGCTCGGGAGGAAAGCGGAGAACGTTGCCGAAATCAAGGTCCTCCGTCACCAGGCATCGCCCTTCCGTCTATGGGGATCTCCACGAAGCGCTCGCGAGCCATCCCGGCCCCGTAGGCGATGGCAGCCGAGTATCCTCCGCCGTCAGTTGGGGGTATTCCTCCAGAAGCTGCCGTTCGCTGACGCCCTCGGCAAGGTTGTCGAGGATGAGAGAAACCCAGATGCGGGTGCCGCGAATGCAGGGCTTGCCGAAGCACACGTTGGGATCAATGGAGATACGCCGGAGTAGCTCTTCGCGCGTCATCTGCTCACCTTCCGCGACGACAGAGACTCGCCGCCCTTATAGCACGCGACCGGCAGGTCAGATCAGGATGCTCCGTCACCTCCACTCATCACCCTCTTCCTCCGCCTCCAGATCCTCGACCTCCTCGTGCTCGAAGCCTTTCACCCCGAGCGCGGCGAGGCCTTCGGGAGCCCGCGCAATGATCCGGCCGATCACCTCGACCAACTCGGCTTTCGGCTTGCTCGCGAGCGTCTTGAGATAGCCATCCGCGTCTAAGAAGCTTCGGGGCTTGGCGCGCCACGTGCGCTCGAGGGCGGCGACGTGCTTGCACGGCCGCCATTCAGACGGGCAGGTGCAGCCGCAGTCGAAGCCCCTGCTGCCGGAACGGACCCACGTCCGGTAGATACCGTAGTTCCCCTGGATCCTGGCGAAGAGGCGCCGCCTCAACCGCACCCGGTGGGTCATCAGCGGCGAGTCCACGTAGACCGACGCCCGGTCCTCGAAGGTGGGGACGCGCCGCTTGGGCTTTGACCGGCGCGTTCGCGGGCGGGAGGTTTTCACGCCTCCGCTTTCCCGCGATCCTGATCCCCGCGGCCCCGACACGGAAAGGCATCCTCAATCCGGTAGCCCCCGAGGCCGAAGGTCGTCCCGCTGCCGACGTGGGTCCACTGGCCGAACACCAGATAAGGCCAGAAGGGCTTCAGATTCCCCTCGTACAGCGCCGTACCGACGAGCCCCTCCCACTCCATCCGCCGGTCCTGCCGCGCCGAGTACCGGGCCCACCGACGCCGCCGGCACGGTGCGGCTCGTCCGCGACGAAACGCGGTGGACTCGGGGTGACCAGGTTGCTCTCGGCCATGTACACGGCCTCGGTCACCCCCGTCAGCGGGTGGACGGACTCGAGACGCCGGAGCTTCACCCGGCGCCGCCCGCGACCGATCCGGTCCATGTCCCGGAACGTCACGACGAAGTGCGGCAAGTACTGGCGCGCGTGGCCGACGAGCGTGAGGTCGAAGCTCACGACGCTACCCGGGGGATAGTCGGTCGCGCTGGCCGGCGGTGGGGCGATGACGAAGGGCCTCGGGATCCCCTCGTGGGTGCTCAAGGCCTCCGCGTCCGGCGGGGGCGCGGTCTCGAAGATCAGGTGGCAGGGACAGCTCTCGGGCACCGGACACACGCCGCCGTCGCGTCCGAGGCAGCAGAGCCGCCGGAAGGCGCGGCCCAAGGCGCCACGCTCGTCCACGGCAAGACCCTGCGGCTTGCCGAGAAGCTGTAGCAAGCGCCACTGCCGCCCAAGCTGGTCGCCCCTGGGCATCGGGTTGCACCATTCTGGCCGGGCCGCAGCCGGTCGTCAACGCCGCTTACAGTTCTATGCCTTCGGCAAGCGCTTCTGTGATCGCGGCCGGGTCAGACACCGTCGAGCTGACGGCCGAGCGCCGCCGGCTCGGTCACTGGCAGGTCGCAGGTGTAGTTGCGGCAGACATACGCGGTGGCCCGCCCCCCGAGGGCTGTGCGTCCCTCGAGCAGGGGGATGGCCGCCGGACGCTCGCCGTCGCGGACCCCGGCCACGATACGGTTGGGCAGATAGCGCGAATGGACCTCGGCCAGCAGGGCTTCCAGGTCGCCACCAGGCCCGCCGACCAGGGCCACTTCGACCGCCGGGCCCAGATGGAAGTCCAGAGCGCACAGGAAGCGACCGAAGCCCCCGGGATGGCGCGAGAGGAGATCGGCCATCGGCCGGAGGGCGCCGAGCGCTTTCGCCTGGTAGGCGGCCTCTCCGGTCAACACGTGCAGCCGGAGCAGGGCCTCGACGGCCACCGAGCTGCCGCAGGGCACCGCGTTGTCGAAGAGGTTGCGCGGGCGGACGATCAGCGGCTCGTGGTCGGTGCCCGTGTCGTAGAAGCCTGACACGGCGTCGTCCCAGAACAGCTCCAGCATGTGGTTGGCGAGGCGGCAGGCCTCGTCGAGCCACCGTCGGTCGAGACTCGCCTGGTACACCTCGACCAGGGCCGACGTCATCATCGCGTAGTCTTCAAGGTAGCCTTTGAGCCGGGCCTGGCCGCTCTTCCACGTGCGGAGCAGGCGGTTCCCGTCCCGCATGCTGGCCAGGACGAACTCCGCGTTGCGCACGGCTGCGGCCACGTAGTCGGCCCGCCCCAGTGCGCGTCCAGCTTCGGCGAAGGCCTTGCACGCGAGCCCGTTCCAGGCCACCAGGACCTTGTCGTCCCGTCCGGGGCGCACCCGGCGCTCGCGGGCCTGCCGAAGGCGCTCCCGGGCTCCAGCGATACGTTCGGGGGCTGGCTCGCCGGGCACCCAGAGGATGCTGCGGCCCTCGAAATTCGACCCTCGGTCAGCGCCCCAGTACCGGAGGGCCGTCTCGCCGTCGGGCCCGAGCACGTCGTGGATCTCGTCAGCCGTCCAGACGAAGAACTTGCCCTCCTCGCCCTCGGAATCGGCATCCTGCGAGGAGTACAGGCCTCCCTCGGGGTCCGTCATTTCACGGAGCAGGTAGTCCAGCGTCTCCTGACCCACGCGCCGGTACTCGTCGTCGCCGAAGGCCAGCCAGGCCGCCAGGTAGAGGGAGGCCAGCTGCGCGTTGTCGTAGAGCATTTTTTCGAAATGGGGCACCAGCCACTGCGCGTCGACGGAGTAGCGGTGGAAGCCGCCACCGAGTTGATCGTAGATACCGCCCCGGGCCATCCGGGTGAGCGTGGTGCGGACCATCTCCCGGGCCTGCGGGTTGCCGGTCCGCTTCCAGAAGCGCAGCACGAAGTCCCAGATCATGGGTTGCGGGAACTTCGGCGCGCCCCCCAACCCGCCCAGACGCCCGTCGAACTGGGCCGCGATCCCCTGGAAGGCGCTGAAGAGCACCTCGTCCGTCAGGGGCTGGACCGCGGCGTGGAGGCGCTCGGTCCGGTTCAGCTCCGAGGCGATCCGGGTGGACGACTCGAGCACTTCGTCGCGCCGGGTGCGCCAGGCGTCGGCGATTGCCTCGAGAAGCTGAGGGAACGCGGGCATGCCATGTCGCGGCACCGGAGGGAAATAGGTGCCCCCGTAGAAGGGCACACCCTGCGGGGTGAGAAAGACCGTCATCGGCCAGCCGCCATGTCCGGTCATCGCCTGCACGGCCTGCATGTAGATCTGATCGACGTCGGGCCGCTCCTCGCGATCGACCTTGACGTTGACGAAGTGCTCGTTCATGAGTCCGGCGATCGCGCGATCCTCGAAGGACTCCCGCTCCATCACGTGGCACCAGTGGCAGGCCGAGTAGCCGACGGAGAGGAGGAGCGGCTTGTCCTCGCGGCGCGCTCGGGCAAACGCCTCGTCGCCCCAGGGATACCAGTCCACCGGGTTGTGGGCATGCTGGAGCAGGTAGGGACTCGTCTCGTTGGCGAGCCGGTTCGTCACGTCAATGGCCTCTCAGCGGGAGACGGGCAGGGTCGTCACCGTGGCCGGGAGCTCGCCCGCCCGGTTGCGGATGGCCACGGACGTTCCCGCTTCGGCGTGCTGCCGGCGAACGAAGCCGAGCGCCAGGGGACGCTCGAGGCCGAACGACCAGGTCGCGCTGGTCACCCTGCCAATCTCCTGGTCGGCTACCACGACGGCATCGCCGGGGGCGGGCACCGTCTCGCCCGCGAGCACCAGGCCCCGCAGGTGCCGGTTCACGTGACCGCGATCGCGGATCCTCACCACTACCTCCTGACCGAGGTAGCATCCCTTCGTGTTCGAGACGAGGTGCGGAGCACCAAGCTCGGGAAGCAGCACCGACTCGTCGACGTCGTGGCCGAACCGCGGCGTGCCCGCCTCGAGTCGCAGCGACTCGCGGGCCGTCAGGCCCACCGGCCGCGCGCCCGCCTGCAACAACGCCGTCCACAGCTCGCCGCCAGCCGCGCCCGCCACCCACACGTCCGGCTCGCCGATCTCAGCGCCCCCACGGATGAGGCGGGCGTCGATCCCATTCATCTTCGTCGCGGCGTGGGCCCACGGCTCTTCGGGGACCGCGGTGCCAGTGAGGCCCTGGACCAGGGCGGCGGCGCGGGGGCCGGCCAGAAGGAGCAGAGTCAGATCCCCGGTGACATCCCGAAAAACCACCTTCTCGGAGAACAGGTACTGGTCGAGGTCCCCGATCGTCTTGGCGGCCATCCCGTGCGGGCTCACGAGCAGGATGCGCTCCTCGAGGACCCATACCACGAGCAGCGTCTGAACCTTCCCGTGCACGTCGAGGAACGCGCTCGCGCAACCCCGTCCCGGCCCCAGCCCCTTGATGTCGTTGCTGAGCATCGCGTGCAGGAAGGTGGCCCGGTCACGCCCGGTTACTTCCACCAGGCCGGCCTCGCTCACGTCGATCAGGCCGACCCCGCTGCGAACGGCAGCGTACTCGGCGGCCGGGTCGCCGTAGTCCAGCGCCAGCTCGAGCTCGCAGGGCGCCGCGAAGCGGGCGCCTGCAGCCAGGTGGCGATCATGGAGAGGCAAGCGATACGCCGCCATCGGGCCCCATTGTACGCCGGCGTGCTAGACTGCGCGCCGTGCTGAAGCCTGGCGCCACCGCCGTGCGCGCGTTCCAGCGACGGTTGCTCGCGTGGTACGGCAGGCACGGACGGGATCTGCCGTGGCGGCGCACCCGCAATCCCTACCGCGTGCTCGTGTCCGAGGTCATGCTGCAGCAGACACAGGTGAGCCGGGTCATCCCGAAGTACCACGAGTTCCTGCGCCGCTACCCCACGCTGCAGAGCCTGGCCGCCGCCCGCGTGAACGACGTGCGCCGCCTCTGGTACCCCCTGGGATACAACGCCCGCCCCGTCCGGCTCCGCCGGATCGCCCGCGAGACCCTCGCGCGGTATGGCGGCCGTCTACCCGACAGCCCCGAGCGGCTCCGCACGCTGCCGGGGATCGGTCGCTACACCGCGGGCGCTATCGTGAGCTTTGCCTATGGCCGCGATGCGGCGGTCCTCGACACCAACGTCCGTCGCGTGCTCCGCCGCGTCTTCGTCGGAGAAAGACGGGCCCGGGCTCTGCGCGGCGATGGGCCGCTCTGGGACCTGGCCGCGCGACTGGTTCCGTCGGGACGCGGCTACGACTTCAACCAAGCTCTCATGGATTTCGGCGCAACCATCTGTACCGCCCGCCGGCCTGGCTGTGCTCGCTGTGCCCTCCGGCGTCTCTGTGTGAGCTATCCGGTCGACGGCGCCGCCGCCCGCTGAAGGTCCATGGTCATCGAAGTCGCTGCCGCCCTCATCCGGGACGCTCAGGGCCGCTACCTGATCACCCAGCGCCGGCCCGAGTCACACCTGGCGGGGCTGTGGGAGTTTCCCGGCGGCAAGCTCGAGCCCGATGAGACGCCCGCGACGTGCCTGCGTCGCGAGCTGGCGGAGGAGCTGTCGGGGATCTTCACCATTGGTGATCTCGTGGACACGGTGCGCTGGGAGTACCCCGGGCGGACCGTGGTGATCCACTTCTACGAATGCCGATTGGAGTCCGGCGCCGTGGTGCCCAGAGAGGCGCAGCAGATGCGATGGGTCGAGCCGCGCCGCCTCGATGACTACGCCTTCCCACCGGCTGATCGTGCCCTCATCGAGCGCTTGCGCGTTCCCTAACCCCCGCGGGGCGGATCGGTGCTCACAGGATCCGCGTCCGGCTGACCCGGGTTGGCGAGGACGCGCAAGAGATCGAGGGCCAGCAGGCCAAGCGCGCCCAGGATGGCGACGAGCCCCAGGCCGCCGACAGCCTGGCCGAGCCCTGGGGCCCACTGCACGAGGCCAGCCCGGGTTAGCAAGTAATTCCAGTCGTGGATCACCCCCGGTCCGCCGTGCAGCGGCAGGGCCATGGCGCGGGCATCGGCGATGTAGATCGCCACGTGCGTCACGCTCTCCCCGGCCCAGAACAGCGCGGCCGCGGCGGCGGCGTACCGCCGGCGCCACCAGAATGACAGGGTACACGCCAGTGGAATCGCGACCTGAGTCAGCGAGCCGCCGAGCACGTGCAAGGTCTGGCCGAAGAACAGGAACAGCACGTGGCCGGCTTCGTGGAAGACGAAATTGGCGCCGTCGAGAAGGCCGAGAGCAACGCCGGGCGATCGGAAGCTTACACCGCGGGCGGCCACCTGCCAGGCCAGGAAGAGCATCGCCGCCAACCCGAGCCCGCGCGCCCAGGTGGCGCCGGCTTTGGCCGGGTTCAGCGGTCCAGCTCGAGCAGGTACTCCCGGATTCGCTGGGCGTCGGGCGCGTTCGTTTTGAGGGCGAGGTACTTCGCGAAGGCGGCTCTGGCCCGGTCCCTGTCCTTCTGCTGGTAGTAGAGAAAGCCGAGCTGCCGCCAGGGGTCGGGCAGCGTGGGATCGAGCTCAGCGGCCCGCTCGTACCGCTCCCGAGCCCGCCGGGCCTCGACCTTCTGGTCGTCGAGGCTCTCAGCGCGCTGCGATTTGAGGCGGTGCAGGTCACCGTAGTAGACGTGGGCGATCGGGTCGTCGGGCGTGAGGACCAGGACCCGGTCGAGCTGGCGCTGGGCGAGCGCGAAGCGTCCCAGGCGGACGTCCTCATGAGCGTTCTCGCGCACGAGCGTCCGAATCCTCATGGCGAACTCCTCGGTGCCGCGAATCGGCGGAGCGTCGGGAGACACGTACCTGGCCTTGACCAGGGCCGTCGTTGTCTCGATCCGCTCTTGCAGGCGCGGGCGGCTACCGAAGAAGAAGGTCTCCACCGCTCCCCGGTCGCCCGCCTCGTCGCGCAGCAGGGTGAACACCCTGGGAGCCTCCCGGGGGTCATAGCCGGCCCGCACGAGTTGCTCTATCCCCTCGTGGTCGGCCTCGCGCTCGAGGTCGCGACCGTAGCCTTGAATGGCCGCCACCGTGACCAGTGGCAACGCCAGCCCGAGGACGGCATTCGCCGTCTGGCTCAGCACGGCGGTCCCCACGGAGTCGCCCGACCGGGCCGGGGAGCCTGCGGCCACGGCCACCCCGATGCTGGCCGCGACCGCGCCCACGGCGTAGGGCGTCGGTTTGGCCCCGACGTCCCGGGAGTAGCGCAGGGCGTGACGGTGCGTGACGTGCGTCACTTCGTGGGCGAGGATGGTCGCCAGTTGAGCTTCATTCTCCAGTCGGCTGATCAAGCCGGTATGGAGGTAGATCTTCCCGTTGGGCATCGCAAAGGCGTTGAGGGTGGGATCCCGGATGACGCCGACCTTGGCTCCCGGGCCGCCGGCGGCCCGCGCCGCCTCGGGCGTCAGGCGGTCGGCGATGGCGGCCAGATACTCTTCGAGCACCGGGTCCGCGTAGACCGGCGCTCGCTTGAGGAGCGCCTGCTCCTCTTTCTCGGCGCGACTCCACAGCGCGAGCTCGTCCGCCTCCGGGCGGAAGGGTTGACTACCGCTCCCGATGGGCGCCACACTGCGCGAGGCGCAGGCAGGCAGGAGTACCGTGGCCATCGCCAGGCCGGCGGCCGCCCGCTCCCATGGCCTCAATTCAGTGCGGCCAGCTGCTCACGGACACGGCGCAATTGCCGGCGGACGCTCTCGGCATCCTCGGCCTTGGGGCAGGCCTCCAGGTAGCGCCCCCAGTCGCGGGCGCCCCGCTCGAGCTGGCCCAGCTGAACCAGAACCGCTCCCCGATCCCGCAGATGGGCGATGGCGTGCTCGTCCAGGGACAGGAGCCGGTCGAACACGGCCAGGGCTTTGTCCCACTCGCCACGACGGCAGTAGATGCCCCGAAGGTTCATCAGCATCCGCGCCAGCATCTGCTGCTTGGTGGCCGGCACGAAGTGAGCGCCGGTCAGCTGCACGCGGCGGCCGGTGGCCCGGGCTACCAGCTCGGTGGCGCGCTCGTGGGTGAGGACGGCGCCGCCGTCGAACGGGTCGAGCAGCACCGGCTCGGGACCCACGTCGGCGCGAACCACGAAGTGGCCGGGCAGGCCGACGCCCACGATGCTCAGGCCCGCGCGGCGCCCCACCTCCATCAGGACCAGCGAGAGCGTGATGGGGATTCCGACGCGTCGCTCCAGGACGTCATTGAGACAGCTATTGCGCGGGTCGTAGTAGTCCTGGGCGTTACCCGTGAAGCCCTCTTCCTCGAACAGGAACTCCCGCAGACGATGCAGCGCCTTGAGCGGGTCGCCGACGCGCGCCGCGCCCGAGGCCGTCGCCAGCTCGTCCAGATGCATGAGGGAGTACACGGGCGACAGGCGCGGATGCTCCACCTGGGCGATCAGCAGCGCCCCCAGCCCCAGGTCCAGGGATTCGTCCGGGAGCCGCACGAGCTCCGCAAACTGCTCGAGAGGCTCGTCCATCAGCAGCCCGGGGCGTGGTGGATGCCGGCGCTGGCCAACGCCGTCCGCTGCAGCTCGTCAGCGAGGTCCAGCGTCCGACGGGCCGCCCGGGCCGCGGCGGCCTGGGCCTCCGGGCTGGTGGCCAGGCGCAATAGCAGCCGCCGCCCTAGCTCATGATGGTACGTTTCGTCGGGCTCGATGATGTCGCGGTAGAGGCGGGCGGTGTCCCGGTCGCCCACCCGCTCGCAGAACTCGATGAACTGCCGGTTCTTGACGACGGCGATGGCCTCACGGGTGAACTGGCCAGCCGCCACGCGCTCCACCGTGGCCTGTAGCGTGTCGAGGTAGGAGAAGAGCGGCCCCCAGCCCTTGCCCAGCGGGTTGAAGCCGGCCAGGTCCAGGCCGAGGTTCTGCAAGCGCTCGGCGATCAGGCGGTAGTGCTTGGCCTCGTCTCCGACCTGGCGCGCCAGGGCCAGCTTGACGTCGACGTCCTCGGTGGTGACGAGCCAGCGAGCGGCGATCTCGGTGGCCTCGAGCTCGTTCCGGAGGGCGACCTTGAGCAAGTTGGGCACGGTGAGGTTGCCCTCGACCTCGGCCTTGAGAGTATCGTCGGGCGCCAGGCGGTCGAGCAGCGTGCGGTTATCGGCGTCGAGCCTGGCCACGAACTCGGCAGCCGTCATGCCGGCACGCCCTCGCGGAGCAAGGTCGGGAGCTCCGCCGTGAGCGTCTCCTTGGTCACGACCCGAGCGCAGCGGCCGTGCCAGGGCTGGGTCTGACGAGCCAGGGCGTGGGTCGTGAAGGCGAGCACGGGAACCGCCGCCCCCTCGATGGCGCGGAACAGACGCTCGTAGTCGAAATCTGCCGTGAGGTCGAGCAGAACAAAGCGGGGGCGCGCCGCCAGCTTCGTCTCGAGCTCGCCGAGGCTGCGGGCGAAGGTCAGCGCGACTCCGGCCAGACGTGCCGTCTCGCGAATGCGGGCGACGAAGAACAGGTCTTTGACCACCGCGAGCACCGAGCCCTGGGCAGGGCCGGAGTGGGGCGAACGCCCCGCGACGGCCTGGGGGGTCTGGGGGGCCATCTCGGGGCCCCCCAGGTCACTGATCAATCGGATTGCTCCCGGATCCCAAGCCAGTGTTTCTGCCACTCGGCGATGTGGCTCAGGGTGGTGAGATCACGCATGCGGTCCACGTACACGATCCCGTTGAGATGATCGGTCTCGTGCTGGATCACCCGCGCGAAGAAGTCCTTGGCGATGATATCCACCGCCTGACCGGATCGGTCCAGGCACTGAAGACGCACCGCCGTGTACCGCGGCACCAGGCCCCGCATGTCGGGGACGCTGAGGCAGCCTTCCCAATCGTCGTCCGTTTCCTCGGTGAGCGGCGTGACGACCGGATTGACGACCACGGTAAGCGGGATCTCCGGCGCCTGCGGGTAGCGGGGGTTGGTCTGCACCTCGACCACGGCGATCTGCTTGAGAGTGTGGACCTGGGTGGCGGCCAGCCCGGCTCCATCGTACTCGCGCATCGTCTCGATCATGTCGTCGATGAGCCGCTGCACTTCCCCCGAGCCCAACGCCTCACGCGACACGGGCAGGGCCGGCTGCCGGAGCACGGGGTGGCCGAGGCGAGCGACCTTCAGGATGGCCATGACGCGAGAAATTGTAGCACGCAGGCCTACTTCTTCGGCTCGATGCGGCCGACGCGGCGAACCCCCTCGGCCAGCCGCCTGGCGTCGGCGTCGAAGAACGTCTTGAACTCCGCCCCCTGTTTGAAGGCAATGGGCGTCTGGATCTTGTCCATCCCCGCCTTGAATTCGGCGTCGTTGACGGCGGCGCGCGTGGCTTCGCGGAGCCGGGCCATGACCGGCTCCGGCGTGCCTTTGGGTGCGAAGAGCCCGGCCCAGATGTAGAACTCGGCATCGGGATAGCCGAGCTCCTTGAACGTAGGCACGTCGGGCAGAGCGGCCACCCGCTTGTCGCCCCACCCGGCGAGCGGGCGCAGCTTGCCGGCCTTGATGTGCGGCATCAGCACCGCCGGCCCCGAGGCCAGCGCGTCGACGTGACCGCCCAGAATGGCCGTCAGGGCCGGAGCGGCTCCGGCGTGGGGAACGTGCCGGAGCTTGAGGCCCGCCGCGTGCGACAGCAGCTCCATGGCCATGTGCAGCGTCCCGTAGATTCCCGACGAGCTGTACGAGATCTCCCCCGGCCGCCGTTGGGCATCGGCGATGAAGTCCTTGGCCGTCTTCCAGGGGCTCTCGGTCCGGACGACGAGGACCGTGGGATCCGCCGAGATGAGGGCGATGGGCTCGAACTGGTCGACCGTGAAGGCCGGCGGCCGGCCGAAGAGCTTGTCCGCTTCGGGGATGATCGAGATGGAGGACAGCGCCAGCAGCAGCGTGTATCCGTCGGGTTTGCTGGTGGCCACGTACTGCATGCCGACGGCGCCGGCCGCGCCCGTCTTGTTCACCACCCCCACCGGGGACTTGAGGACCCGCTCCATGGCCGCGGCCACGGGTCGGGCCGTGAGGTCGGCCACCCCGCCGGGGGGAAAGGGCGCGACAACCGTGATGGGGCGCGACGGGAACGCGTCCTGGGCCACCACCCCAGCGGTCACCGTGGCCACGACGAGGACGGTGAGAACGGCGATACGGCTCATCGCTACTCTCCTTTCTCGGCCAGCGTCAGTCGCGCGCGCCAGTCCAGGCCCCGGGTCAGCAGGGGCCGCAGGCTCAGCAGCACGAGCGCAGCTCCCACCGCCAGCAGCGTCGCAGCGATCGGACGGTTGAGGAAGATCAAGTATTGCCCATCGGACATGGCCAGCGACTGGCGCAGACTCATCTCGATGATGGGAGCCAGGACGAGCCCCAGGACGATGGGGGCCGTCTCGAAGTCGAGCTTGCGGAGCACGTAGCCCACCAGGGCCATGCCCAGCATGATCCATACGTCGACCACGCTGTTGTTCACCGCGTAGACGCCGACGATGGAGAACACAAGGATGGCGGGATAGAGGAAGTGGTAGGGAGCGCGGAGCAGGTTCACGAAGAGCCCCACCAGCGGCAGGTTGAGCACGAGGAGCACCACGTTGCCCACGTACATGGAGGCGATGAACCCCCAGAACAGCTCCGGCTGCTGTCGGATCAGCAACGGTCCCGGGCTGACGCCGTGGACCATCATGGCCGCCAGCATCACCGCCGGAATCGGCCCCGACGGCACCCCCAGGGCGAGCATGGGCACGAAGGCCCCCGAGGTCGCCGAGTTGTTGGCCGACTCGGGCCCGGCCAGGCCGGCCACCGCGCCCTTGCCGAACTCGTCTGGCGTCCGCGACAGTCGCCGCTCCAGGGCGTAGGACACGAAGCTGGAGATGACATGGGCCGAGCCGGGGATGATCCCGATGAGGAAGCCCAGCGCCGTTCCCCGACCGATGGGGCCGGCCGCCTGCCGCCACTCCTGCCGGGACGGCAGCAGCTCGTGCAGACGGGGCTTGATGACGTCGGGACGGGTCGCCTGCCCCGCCGTGAGCATGATCTCGCTCAGCCCGAAGAGGCCCACCGCCGCGGGAACCACGCCCAGGCCGTCGCCGAGCTCCACCACGCCATAATGGAAGCGGAAATAGCCGGACATCTGATCGATGCCCACCATGCCCAGGAGGAGGCCGAACACGGCCATGGCCAGGGCCTTGATCATCGAGCCGGAGGACATGTAGGCGAGCACCAGGAGCCCCAGCACGAGGAGGGCGAAGTACTCCGGCGGCCCGAAGCGCAGGGCGAAGTGGGCCAGCGGCGGGGCCAGGAACATGAGGGCGATGACGCTGGCGGTGCCGGCGACATAGGAGCCAACCGCAGCGATCCCCAGCGCCGGGCCGGCGCGGCCCTTGCGGGCCATGGCGTACCCGTCGATGCAGGTCATGACCGAGGCCGCCTCGCCGGGAATCCGCATGAGGATCGAGGTGGTCGACCCGCCGTACATGGCGCCGTAGTAGATCCCGGCCAGCATCACGATGGCCCGGGTGGCGTCCAGCCCGAAGGTCGCCGGCAGCAGCAGGCTGATGCCGGCCAGCGGGCCGACGCCGGGCAGGACGCCGACCAGGGTGCCGACGACGCAGCCCAGGAAGGCGTAGAGCAGCACCCCCGGCGCGAGGGCCACCGAGAAGCCGAGGGCGAGATTCTGGAAGGTCTCGAGCATCCGTTCAGAGTCCCAGCGGGCCTCGGGGCAGCGGGACTCGCAGGACGGTGGCGAACAGGAAATAGGAGCCGAAGGCCAGGGCCAGCGCGAACAGGGACGTCGCCAGCACCCCGCGGCGCTCCACGGCTATGAGCAGAAAGCCCGTCACGATCAGGATGGTGAGGCGATAGCCCAGGCGCTCGAGGGCCAGCCCGGCGAACGCGCACGCGCCCAGGATCGCCAGGGCGTGGCGCCAGTCCGACCATCCAATTGTGCCGGCCCCCAGATCCGGAGCCCGGCGGATGATCAGGAGGATCCCGAATCCGAACAGGAGGAGGGCCAGGACCACCGGCGTGTAGGCCGGCCCGGGGTTGCGGAGCGAGCCGAGAGGCAGCACCCGACTCTCGACCAGGACGCCCAGCGCCAGCGCGGCGAGGGCGCCGCCGGCGATGCGGTTAGGTGTGAACATGACCGCGGGGATTATAACTGGGCGCCGGTCAGCGATAGGCGACCAGCTCGAGCAGATTGCCGTCTGGATCGAGGAAGTAGACACACTCGTGGTCGCCCCAGTCGATGGGCGCATGCTGCGGCACGCTCCGCTCAGCGAAGAGCCGGCGCGCCCGCGCGAGGTCAGCCACGCCGACACGAAAGGCGTGATGCGACTCACCGAGAGGGCGCTCAATCAGCGCCCGGTCGCCGGGCGGGCGGTCGGGCTTGAGGAACAACGCGCAGCTCCCGTCGGCATAGCGGAGCAGCACCTGGTCGGGCAGCCGCATCTGCACGGTCATGCCCAGGATCTCCGTGTAGAACCGCTCGGCCCGCTGCAGATCCGCGACGTCGACGCCGAAGTGGTCGAGATGGAGGAGTCGCAGGGGGCCGGGCTCGGAGGCCACGCCGGCAGCATACTCCGTCGCGAGGAGGAAGGGAGCGCTCTGGCGGGCTGGCCGGCGGCGGGCCGGGACGTCCCTGCCCGGGGTGGCCCTGGCCGGGCTGGTCCTTGTCTGTGTCTGCGACATTTGCAGAATCTTCATCCGCCGCCGATGCGTTCGAGGGCCCAGGCCGCCGCGCGCCTGACGACCGCGTCTGAATCGTCCAGCAAGCGTCGCAGGGCAGGCGCCGCCGCGGCGTCGCGCCGGCTGCCCAGCGTCAGCGCCACGTTCCTCACCAGGCCCGGGCGCTTCGCCCGCGACATCGCGCTATGCCCAAAGCGGGCCCGAAAACCAGCGTCGTCCAGGTCCAGCAGCGTGGCGAGAGGGCCCAGCGGCCCGTCCGGGACCAGCGCCGGCTCGCGCGTCGCCGGCGCCTTGCGGTTCCAGGGACACACTTGCTGGCACACGTCGCACCCGAAGATCCACTCGTCCAGGCGGCCGGCCAGGTCCGCCGCGATATCGTCACGGTGCTCGATGGTCAAGTACGAGATGCAGCGCCGGGCGTCCAGGAGGTACGGCTCCACGAACGCCCCCGTGGGACACGCGTCCAGGCACGCGCGACAGGTGCCGCAGCGGTCGGGCTGAGGCGCGTCCGGCTCCAGGTCGGCGGTGGTCAGGACGATCCCGATGAAGAAGTACGAGCCGAGCTCGGGCGACAGCACGTTCGTGTTCTTGCCGATCCAGCCGAGCCCCGCGCGTGCGGCCAGATCGCGCTCGAGCACGGCGCTGGTGTCCACGGCGGCCCGGCTCCGCACGCCCGGGCCGGCGGTCTCGGCGATCGATCCGGCTAGCGCCGTCAGTTTCGGTCGCATGACGTCGTGGTAGTCGCGCCCCCAGGCGTAGCACGCGACCGGGCGCCAGTCTTCCGGGGCCTGGGCCGCCGGCGCATAGCTGAGGGCCACCGCAACCACCGAGCGGGCCCCGGGCAGGAGCCGGCGGGGGTCGGCGCGCTCGGTCCGAGTCCGGACCAGGTACCCCATGCTTCCGGCATAGCCGGCGTCGAGCCAGCGCCCGAAGGCCTCGGCGTTCGATGGAGGCGTGGCCGGGCCCACGGCGACGCGATCGAAGCCGAGGTCGAGCGCCCGGCTCTTGATGGTCCGCGTGAGCACTGCGTTGACGAGGTTCATCGGCGCCTGGCCTTCACCACGAGCGCGGCCCGCGTGAGCTGGCGGCCTCCCTCCTCCAGATACGCGACGTAGCGAAACCACCGGCCGTCCTGGCGCCAGCGGTCCTCCAGCGTGACGACTGCAGCCAGGGCCGCCTCCACGGAGTCGAACGTGCGCACGTCGCGCTCGACCTCGAGGTGCTCGAGCGTGAAGTCGCAGGCCTCCAGGAGCCGCTTCACCTGCTCTTCGTCGTAGGCGAAGCGGGAACGACGGCCCGTCTCCCGCCACTGGTCGGCGTGGAAGCCCAGGAAGGCCAGAACGCCCCCCCGTCGCAGGGCTTTGCTAGCTCCGGCCACAAGCGTGTCGGAGAGATAGAGGTGAGCCGTGACCATGTCGGGACGGACGTGCAGCGAGCCGGGCACGATGTCGCTGAACTCCACCCGCTCGGCGTCGGCCACCGCGAACTCGATGTTGCCGAACCCCGCCGCCTGAGCCCGACGCCGGGCCTCGTCGATCAGGCCGGGGTCGCGGTCGATGCCGACGACCCGCCGGCAATGCAGGGCCAGAGCCAGGGCGAGGCGTCCCGAGCCGGTGCCGACGTCCAGGACGGTCATCGTGGCCAGCGGCTCGGCCCGGAGCAGGCCCAGAAACACCGGACTCACTCCCTCGGCAGTCAGCATCGGGCTCACGCCGTCATGCTACCGCGCCCCCTGGGAAGTATCAGCCGGTGACGGCACCTTCCGACGCGTTCGAGACCAGCCGAGCGTACTTCGCCATGACGCCCCACCGATAGCGTGGCTTGGGAGGCTTTACGGCCTTGAGCCGCTTCTTGAGCTCGGCCGCCGAGAGCTCGACGTCGAGCCGCCGCTTCTTGATGTCGATCACGACAACGTCGCCGTTGCGGAGGGCGGCGATGGGCCCACCGTCGGCGGCTTCGGGGGCGACGTGGCCGATCATGAAGCCGTGAGTGGCCCCGGAGAAGCGGCCATCCGTGATGAGCGCGACCGTCTGGCCCAGACCGGCGCCCTGGATCGCCCCGGTGACGTGCAACATCTCGCGCATTCCGGGCCCGCCCTTGGGGCCTTCCCAGCGGATCACCACCACGTCGTTGGCCTTGACCTTCCCGGCTTTGACCGCCGCGAAGGCGTCCTCTTCGCGGTCGAAGACCCGGGCCGGCCCTCGGTGCAGCTCGCGGGTCTGGCCAGAGACCTTGGCCACGCAGCCGGCGGGCGCCAGGTTCCCGCGCAGGATAGCGAGGCCGCCATAGCCCTTCAGCGGGTTGCTCAGCGACCGAATCACCTTCTGCCCCGGGGCCTCGCGCGCGGCCCGGGCCTCCTCGCCGATGGTCCGGCCCGTGACCGTCATCTCCTTTTCATGGAGGAGCCCGGCCTCGAGCAGTCGCCTGGCCACCACGGGCATTCCACCCGCCGCGTGCATCTCGGGCGCCGTGTAGGCACCCCACGGCTTCATGTCGGCCAGCAGCGGGGTCTTGCGGGACACTTGATCGAACTCGTCGATCGTCAGCTTCACGCCAGCCTCGCGCGCGATCGCCAGCAGGTGGAGCACGGCGTTGGTCGAGCCACCGGTGGCCATGACCCCGGCGATGGCGTTGTGCAGCGCCCGCTTGGTGATGATCTGGCGCGGCAGCACGCCCTTGCGGAGCAGGTCCATGACCAGGCGCCCGGTCTGGAAGGCCACCTCGTCCTTCTGGGGGTCCACGGCCGGCACGTCGTTGAAGCCCATGGGCGAGACCCCGAGCATCTCGAACGCGGTGGCCATGGTGTTGGCGGTGAACTGTCCACCGCAGGCGCCGGCCCCCGGGCAGGCCCGACTCTCGATCTCACGCAGCTCGCGGTCGTCGATGCGGCCCGCGTTGAAGGCGCCGATCGCTTCGAAGACGTCCTGGACTGTGAGTCGCTTCCCCTTGTGCTCGCCGTAGAGGATCGATCCGCCGTACAGCATGACGCTAGGCAGGTTCAGGCGGGCCATGGCCATCACCATGGCCGGGATGGTCTTGTCGCAACCGGAGATCCCGACGAAGCCGTCCAGGAGGTGACCGCGCACGACGAGCTCGACCGAGTCGGCGATGAGATCTCGGCTGATGAGCGAGGCCTTCATGCCCTCAGTGCCCATGGAGATGCCGTCGGTGACCGAGATGGTGTTGAACTCGATCGGCGTCCCACCGCTGGCCCGGATGCCTTCCTTCACCTTCTCGGCCAGCTTCCGGTGGTTCCAGTTGCACGGGGTGATCTCGATCCAGCAGTGAGCCACGCCCACGAGCGGTCGCGCGAGATCCTCGTCGGTGAAGCCGATAGCCTTGAAATAGGAGCGGGCGGCGGCGCGGTCGGCCCCGTCCAGGAGGACGCGGCTCTGGTGGCGTGGGTCGAAGGTCATGATTGGTGGGCCCCCCTCCGGAGTGTTGGCGGCGGCCAGTCTAGCACGGGCGCGGAGGGCGCGACGGCAGGCTCAGGCCGGCGGTCGCTTGGCCACCAGGAACGTGAAGCGGCCCTTCTGGACGACCTGGCCTCGCTGATTGATCAGCTCACGCTCCTCCACCACCACGCCACCCTCGCGCAGCGATCGCTTGAGCGTCGTTCGTGCCCAGCTGTGGATGGTGTCCCCGACCTGTAATTGCCCCACGTTCTCCCATTCGATGCCGAGAAAGGCCATGACGGCTAGCGGCGGCTGGGGTGCCCGCCAGCCCAGTCCGGTGGCGAGGCAGAGCGGCAGGAACGCCGGCACGGCGGCCGGATCGTCCAGGGACTCCTGGGCAATCCCGGCGTACAGGGCCACGTGGGCCTCGGTCACCGTCATCGCCGGCGTTTCCAGGACGTTATGCACCTCGACGTCCTCGAAGTAGAAGCAGGCGGGCGCGCTCATGCGCCGACCCGGCGCTCGACCATCATGTCGGTCTCGCCCTCCTGCACGACGTCGCCCCGCTGGTTCAGGACCTGCCGCTCCAGCGTGATGAGGCCCCGGCTCGCCTCGGCGGTTTCCTTCTTGGCCACGACCCTGGCCCGCAGGCGGATGGTGTCGCCGATCTTGATGGGGCCCTTGAACCTCCAGCGCAGTCCCACAACGCTCAGCGTGGCGTAGGCGGTGGTGGCCCGCGTGAAGAGACCGCCCTGGATGGCCAGGCCCAGCAACCCGTGCGCGATGCGCTCGCCGAAGATCGACTGCTTCATGAACTCGGCGTCGGTGTGCAGGATGTTGTAGTCGCCCGACAGGCCGGCGAAGAGCACGATGTCCGTCTCGGTCACCGTCCGCCCCGGCGACTCGTACTCCTCACCCACCTGGATCTCATCGAAGTAGCGGCGGCCGGCGGCCATGCTCGACTAGAGGATAGCACGCTGCCTTGACTTTGCTTCGCACCGTCGCCTAAACTCGCGACGCGCCGGCGATGGGTCGCCGGCGCAGCCGTACCGCTCCGGAACGCCCCGACTATCTCGCGGAGGTGCCGCCATGAGGCAACGCCCCTGGCTTCCTCGCCCGACGGTTTTCGTCCTCTTGACGGTTCTGGTGGCCATCGCGGCTCTGGTCGCTGATGGTCCGGCGCCTCGCCCGGCCATCGCCCAGGCGCCGACCGTTCTCAAGATCCAGGCGAGCTGGCCGGCCTCGCTGACCATCTACGAGCATCTCAAGTTTTTCGCCGAGCGGGTGGAGAAGCTCTCCAACGGGCAGCTCAAGGTTGAGCCGATGCCGGCCGGAACAGTGGTCCCCGCCTTCGAGGTCCTCGACGCGACCAACAAGAAGGTCATCGACGGCGCGCACACGGTGGCCTACTACTGGGTCGGCAAGAACAAGACAGCGGTGTTGTTCACGGGAGGCCCCGGCGGCAACTTCGGAATGGACATGGTCGACTATCTGGGCTGGATGTACGAGGGTGGTGGCCTGGAGCTCTACCAGCAGTTCTATCGGGATGTGCTGAAGCTCAACGTCGTTCCGCTGCCGGCGTTCCCCAGCGGGCCCCAGGCCCTGGGCTGGTTCAAGCGGCCGATCAAGAACTTCGCCGACTTCAAAGGGATGAAGTGCCGTCAGACCGGCATCTCGGCGGAGATCTACACCGAGATGGGGATGCGCGTGGTGAATTTGCCGGGCGGCGAGATCCTGCCGGCCGCCGAGCGTGGTGTGATCGACTGCGCTGAATGGGTGGGCGGCGTCGAGGACCTTCGCCTGGGCTTCCACAACATCTGGAAATACCACTACACGCCCGGCATGCACGAGCCAGTCACCGTGGGCGAGATTCTAATCAATGGGGACATCTGGAAGAGCCTGTCGCCCCAGCACCAGGAGATCGTCAAGTCGGCGACGATGGAGGCTTTCATCCGCTGGTACGCGAAGTGGCAGCGGCAGAATGCCGACGCCCTCAAGGAGTTCGTGGAAAAGCACAAGGTGCACGTCCTCAAAACCCCCCCCGACATCCTGATCGAGTTCCTCAAGACCTGGGACCGGATTGCCTCCCGGGAGGCGGAAAAGGATCCCTTCTTCAAGAAGGTCCTGGAGTCCCAGCGCCAGTATGCGGCGGTCGTGGTTCCGGCAAAGCGCTTCATGTTTCCGCCCTACGACTTCGCGGCGAACCATTACTGGCCCGAGAAAAAGCCTGCCGCCCCGGCGGACAAGCCGGCGGCCAAGCCAGGTGAGAAGAGATAGAAACGGTCGCGGGTGCGACCTCATGAGGGGGCTAGCGTGCGGCTAGCCCCCTCGCTTGTCCGGCGCAGGCCAGGGGTGGCGAGGAAGGCGCGCAGCACATGAGACAAGGGCCTCCCGGCTTCGTCGGGGTCATCAGGGCCATCGATGCGTTCAGCAACTGGTGCGGGAAGCTCTTCGCCTGGATGATCCTGCCGCTCGCGTTCGGCCTGACCTACGAGGTCGTCGCCCGGTACGGCTTCAATGCCCCGACTCTGTGGGCCTACGACCTGTCCTACATGCTGTACGGCAGCCACTTCATGCTCGGAGCCGGCTACGCGCTCGTCCGGGGCGCCCACGTCCGCACTGACTTCTTCTACGAGAAGTACTCCGATCGCAAGAAGGGCATCGTGGACGCTACCGCGTATCTGGTCTTCTTCTTCCCGGCGATGGTGATGTTCTTCGCCTCCAGCATCGACGACGCCTACTATGCCTGGCAGATCGGGGAGCTCTCGGAGCAGACGGCCTGGCGACCGATACTGTGGCCCTTCAAGGCCACCGTACCCCTGGCCGCCCTGCTCCTGATGATCCAGGGAGTCTCCGAGTTCCTCAAAAGCCTGTACGCTGCCATGACCGGCCGCGTCATCAGGAAGGCCGAGTCGATTCAGATATGACCGGCCTCGAGATCCTCGGCCTCGTCATGCTGGCCGTGATGATCCTGGTCATCTTCATCGGCTTCCCCATCGCCTTCACCTTGCTGTTCCTGGCCCTGACCTTCGGCTGGATCGGGCTCGGCAACCGCGTCTTCGACCTCAGCTATTTCCAGACCATCGGGCTCATGAAGGAAGAGGTCCTGGCGGCGGTACCCCTGTTCATCTTCATGGGCTACGTCACCGAGCAGGCGGGGCTCATGGAGCGGCTCTTCCAGGCCTTTCGTCTGGTCTTCGCGCCCCTTCGCGGCTCACTGTACCTGGGCGTCATCCTGACCGCGACGGTCTTCGCCATGGCGACCGGCATCGTCGGGGCCGCGGTGACCGTGCTCGGCATCATGGCAGCACCGATCATGATGAAGAGCGGCTATAGCCCTCGACTATCCGCGGGAGCCATCGCTGCCGGTGGGACCCTCGGGATTCTCATCCCGCCGAGCGTCATGCTGATCGTCATGGGCCCGGTCATGGGCGTTTCGGTGGCCAAGCTCTACGCCGCCGCCTTCGGGCCGGGGTTCCTGCTGGCCTCGCTGTACATCCTGTATTGTCTGGTCCGCAGCTACATCGACGTTCGCATCGGACCCCCCGTGCCGCAGGCGGAACGTGTGTCGCTCGGCGCGATAGTCCGCGAGCTGCTGGTCGGCACTCTCCCGCTGGCGCTGCTCATCGCGGCGACCCTCGGCAGCATCCTCGGCGGCC